>JAGBLC010000086.1 GCA_017635615.1 Prevotella sp. | reverse complement strand
CGTTTATCCATGAGGATGTGCAAAGGTAGCGATTTTTAGACAAACAAACTCAATTTTCGATGTTAAAAATCGTAATTTAGACAAACAAAACAGGCTATTTAAGGCTATAAAACACCAGCGAGACAAACAAATAAAAATTGTTTATCTCGCTGGTATTAAATGATTTAGACTAAATAAAGTCTGCTAATACTCGTCCTCGTTGAAGAGGAAGTCCTCTTTTGTTGGGTAGTCGGGCCAGATGTCCTCGATGCTCTCGTAGACATCACCCTCGTCTTCTATCTCCTGGAGGTTCTCAAGCACCTCGAGAGGGCATCCTGAACGGATGGCATAGTCGATCAATTCGTCTTTTGTGGCAGGCCAGGGAGCATCTTCGAGCTTCGAGGCCAACTCAAGCGTCCAATACATAATCTAAGTCCTTTCTTTTTTAATGTTCGTAATTTGGCCGCAAAAGTAATACTTTTTTTTTACAATACAAATATATCCACTCTTTTTTTTCTGTGGAATGTTAATTTGTGTGAGCGACGGGAGGTGTCACTTCACTTTCTTCCACACCTGCTCGCGGACGCCGTCGAGGAAGTTGAGCTTGCGTGCCAGTACGAAGAGATAGTCGGAGAGTCGGTTGATGTAGTGGGTCACCTCGTTGTCGAGCTCCGTTGTCTCGCCGAGGAAGAAGATGCGTCGCTCTGCGCGTCGGCAGACGGTGCGTGCCACGTGGGCCAAGGCTGCCTCGTGCGATCCTCCAGGCAGGATGAAGGCCGTCTGCGGTGGGATGTTTGCATTGATTTCGTCGATCTGCTGTTCGAGCAACTGTGTTTCTTCGGCGTCCATCGTGTAGGAAGGAGCCAGCGGGGTTTTCGTCTTGTCTGTGGCGAGGTAGGAGCAAACGGTGAAGAGGTTGCGCTGCGTACGGATGATGAGGTCTTTGTCGTCGCCGTCTTTCATCCACGAAGCCAACAGTCCTAAGTGGGCGCTCAGCTCGTCGACGGTGCCATAGGCCTCGATGCGAGCATTTGTCTTTCTCACTTTCACACCGCCCACGAGGCTTGTCACGCCGTCGTCGCCGGTCTTTGTGTAAATTCTTGTCAGTGCCATAGTCTTGATATGATTTTAAAAATTAACGATATAATTCTGTTTGATACGTTTAGGGTCGAAGAGTGCGATGCCGCACCAGTAGAGGTCGAAGGTGGCTGTGGCTCGCGGGTCGTCAACGATGTGGCGCCAAAGGCGTTTTCCCTCCTTGCTGCTTCCGATGTCTGCCAACACCATCATCGCCTGTTCATCGGCATAGGATGCCAGAAGCTCGTAGTCGTCAGTCTTCACGATGGCCATCCACCTGCCTGTCGGTTTGCCGGTCATGTTGTTGCGAAAGGTCGCTTTTCGGCATCCCGCCAGCAGGTAATCCTTTACCAGGGCTTCCCCGAGTGGCGGCCCGTACACCTCTTCCGGCTGCCAATAGTTGGCAAGGCGTAGCAGCAAGCGTCCCCTCTTCGTTGTCAGCCAGTCGGACGGCTTCTTATCCTTCAGCCTCTTGTAGGCATAGTAAGGAGCATGCTCGTTGACGACATACCTGACGAATCGGTAGGCCCAGGGCGACTGTATGCCGAAGCCGCGGCAATGCTTCATGCGGGTCAGCCACACCCATGCTGCTTTCAACCTGTTGTACTGCATCAACTACGTTATTTCTGTCAGCCGATGGCTGTTTCGACGGGCAAATATAGTGTAAAATCCACAATCTGCAAAACATTTTGGCAAATATTTTTGCTTTTCGCTTTCTTTTTTCGCAAGTTTTATTACCTTTGCACGCAAAACAATAGACGATAACACTATTTTTTCAAGGATAATATGCCCAAAATATCTGTTCGCGGACAGGAAATGCCCGAATCGCCCATCAGGAAGCTTGCTCCCTTAGCTGTTGCTGCCAAGAAGCGCGGCACAAAGGTTTATCACCTCAACATCGGACAGCCCGACTTGCCCACACCGCAGGTGGGCCTCGACGCGCTGAAGCACATTGACCGCACCATCCTCGAATATTCGCCCTCGCAGGGCTATCAGAGCTATCGCGAGAAGCTGGTAGGCTATTATAATAGGTATAACATTCATGTGTCGGCCGACGACATCATCATCACGTCGGGAGGCTCGGAGGCTGTCTTGTTTGCATTCCTCTCGTGTCTGAATCCAGGCGACGAAATCATCGTACCCGAACCGGCCTATGCCAACTATATGGCCTTCGCCATCTCGGCGGGTGCCACCATCCGCACCATTGCCACCACTATCGATGAAGGCTTCTCGCTGCCGAAAGTGGAGAAGTTTGAGGAACTCATCAACGAGCGCACGCGTGCTATCATGATCTGCAACCCCAACAATCCGACGGGCTATCTTTATACGCGGCGCGAGATGAACCAGATACGCGACCTGGTGAAAAAATACGACCTCTATCTCTTCTCCGATGAAGTCTATCGTGAATATATCTATACGGGGTCGCCCTATATCAGCGCGATGCATTTGGAAGGTATCGAACAGAACGTCATCTTGATTGACTCTGTATCGAAACGCTATTCAGAATGTGGCATTCGTATCGGAGCGCTCATCACGAAGAATAAAGAGGTGCGTCGTGCCGTGATGAAGTTCTGTCAGGCCCGCCTGTCACCGCCACTTATCGGGCAGATAGTGGCCGAGGCTTCTTTAGATACGTCCGACGAATACATGCGTGATGTCTACGACGAGTATGTCGAGCGCCGTAAGTGCTTGATTGATGGGCTGAACCGCATACCCGGTGTCTATTCGCCCATACCGATGGGCGCCTTCTACACGGTGGCTCGTCTGCCGGTTGACAATGCAGAGGAATTTTGTCGTTGGTGCTTGGAGGACTTCAGCTATGAGGGTGCGACCGTCATGATGGCTCCTGCCGCCGGATTCTATACCACTCCCGGTGCTGGTATCGACGAGGTGCGCATCGCCTACGTGCTGAAGAAAGAAGATCTTGAGCGTGCGCTCTTGGTGTTGAAAAAGGCCATCGAGGCCTATCCGGGAAGAGTGTGACACCTGTCACCTTACCCAGTCGACCGAGCGGAGAATGGCCGCTGTTGCTCCGGCTTTGCCTTCCACATACCGGGCGGCAGTCTGTCCGCGTTGTTTCATCTCGTCGGGATGGGCGGCGAGGTGGTCCATCTGTCGGGCGAAGTCGTCATAAGAGGCAATCTCGATGCCACCGCCGTTTTGTTTCAGCTCCTGTGCTTCCTGGAAACGCTCGTTGTTGGGACCGAAGAAGACGGGGATTCCCCATACAGCAGCTTCGGGCAGGTTGTGAATACCCACACCGAATCCTCCGCCGACGTAGGCCACATCGGCATAGCGGTAGATGCTTGAGAGCAGTCCGAAACAGTCGATAATCAGCACACGAGGCGTATTCTGCGAAGGTTGGATGGTGTGAGGGCGCGAAGGTGCGAGATGACCCTCGCGCTCGTTTTGAATAGATGTATAGCGCACCACTTCTTCGGGTTTGCACAGCGAGACGATCTGTTGCAGATGATCTTCACCGATGACATGAGGTGCGATGATGAGCTTCCAATCCGGATGCTCGTTGAAATATTTCATGAATATATCTTCGTCGGGTTGCCATGAAGAGCCAGCCACGAATACTTTCTCGCTCCTCGAAACAAACTGCTCAATGATGGGCAACTGCTTGGCTTGCCCCTTTATCTGGAGCACGCGGTCGAAGCGGGTGTCGCCGGTGATGGTGACATTCTCGATGCCGATGCCCTTGAGCAATTCGCGGCTCACTTCGTTCTGTACGAAGAAGTGGGTGAAACACTTCAGCACACGTCCGTACTGCCGTCCGTACCAGCGGAAGAATACCTGACCAGGACGGAAGATGCTCGACACGCTGTAGGTGGGCACGCCTCGGTGCTTCAGGATGTGCAGGTAGTTGTACCAGAACTCATATTTGATGAAGAAGGCCATTGTGGGCCGTACGAGTCGCAGGAAGCGTCGAGCGTTGGTGATGGTGTCCAACGGCAGGTAGCAGATAATGTCCGCTCCCTCGTAGTTCTTGCGCACCTCATAGCCCGATGGCGAGAAGAAGGTGAGCAGGATTTTGTATTCGGGATGTTCCTGCCGCAGCCTCTCCATGATTGGGCGTCCCTGTTCGAACTCTCCCAGCGAGGCAGCGTGAAACCATACATACTTCGCCTTGGGGTCGACCTGCTGGCGCAACACGTCGAAGGCAGCGTGTTCGCCACGCCACATCTTCCGAACTTTCTCGTTGAACAAGCTGGCTATCATCACGCCCAGCTGGTATAGATAGATAATGAGGTTGTACATCAAGCCCCCCCTACTGCCCCCGAGGGGGCTTCATTAGTATTATGCGTATAGTTCATTTTCAATTCTGCTTATCACATGGTCTAGACCCTTGAACAGCTCCTCGTTTGTGAATCTAATCACTCTATATCCTCTCTTTTCCAACCACTTAGTCCGTTCTTTATCGGCTGTCTGCTGTTGGATGTGCCGATGATAGCCACCATCCAACTCAATAATCAGTTTCTGGCTAAGACAAACAAAATCGGCAATATAGTCACCTATGATATGTTGTCTCTTAAACGATACCCCTAAGCTGTCGGCCTTCAGATATTGCCAAAGTAGATCTTCTGCTTCTGTAGGATTGTTCCTGTTGTGTCGTGCATGCTCCTTAAGAAGAGGGTATAGCATAGGGTCGGCGGTCTGGTAATCGTACCCCATCTGTCACTTGGCATTTGTAGCCCCCTCGGGGGCTGAATGGGGGGCTTTAATGGCGTCGATGGCTCTTCTCAGGCGGCGCAGCGTCTCTTCCTTGCCGAGGAAGGCTGAGATGTCGAACATACCGGGACCTTTTCCTTCGCCCACAAGAGCCAGTCGCCAGGCATTCATCACGTCGCCCAGCTTGTAGCCTTTCTGCTCCACCCAGGCTTTCACGATGGGTTCCTGTCCCTCGATGCTGAAGTCGGCGATGCCTTCAAGCACGTCGGCCAGCTCGCTCATCACGCGGGGTGAGTCTTCCTTCCAGCGTTTCTTCACCGTCTTCTCGTCGTACTCTGTCGGTGGGATGAAGAAGAAGGAGCACAGGGGCCACAGCTCGCGGACGAAGCTGACGCGGTCTTTCATCATGTGCACCACCTGGCGCACACGTTCCATCGGCTCTTCCACACCGTTGCCGGCGACGATGGGAGCGAAGAGCGAGGCTATCTCCTCGTCGCTCTTCTTGAGGATATACTCATGGTTGAACCAGATGCCCTTTTCGTAGGCAAACTTCGCACCGGCCTTCGAACACTTGCCCAGGTCAAACTGCTCGATGAGCTCCTCCATTGTAAACATCTCCTGTTCGGTGCCCGGATTCCAACCAAGCAGCGCCAGGAAGTTGACGACGGCTTCGGGGAAGTAGCCCTGTTCGCGATAGCCGCTGCTGACGTCGCCCGTCTTCGGGTCGTGCCACTCTAAGGGGAACACGGGGAAGCCCAGACGGTCGCCGTCGCGCTTGGAGAGCTTGCCCTTGCCGTCGGGTTTCAGAAGCAGCGGCAGGTGGGCAAACTGCGGCATCGTCTCTTCCCACCCGAAGGCGCGGTAGAGCAGCACATGGAGCGGAGCCGACGGCAGCCATTCCTCGCCGCGGATGACGTGTGAGATCTCCATCAGGTGGTCGTCGACGATGTTGGCCAGATGGTAGGTAGGCAGCTCATCGGCACTCTTGAAGAGCACCTTGTCGTCGAGGATGTCGCTCTTGACGATCACCTCGCCGCGAATAAGGTCGAAGACGTGAATCTCCTGCCCGGGCATCACCTTGAAGCGCACCACATATTGTTGTCCGTCGGCTATCAGGCTGTCCACCTCCTCGCGGGGCATTGTCAGCGAGTTGCGCATCATGCCGCGTGTGTGAGCATCGTACTGGAAGTTCTTGATTTCCTGACGTTTGGCCTCCAGCTCTTCAGGCGTATCGAAGGCGATGTAGGCTTTGTCCTCAGCCAGCAGCTGGTCGACATATTTCTTATAGATAGGCCGACGCTCGCTCTGCCGGTAAGGGCCGTACTTGCCACCGAACGAGACACCCTCGTCGAACTTGATGCCGAGCCAGCGGAACGACTCGATGATATATTCTTCAGCTCCCGGTACGAAGCGGTTGCTGTCGGTATCTTCAATGCGGAACACCATGTCGCCACCATGCTGGCGGGCAAACAGGTAGTTGTACAATGCAGTGCGCACACCACCGATGTGCAGCGGTCCCGTGGGACTGGGTGCAAATCGCACCCTCACTCTTCTTTCTGACATATTTTCTTTCTGATAAAAACAATTTGGGTGCAAAGGTACGAATTAGTAAGTACAAAACAAAACAAAAATCCATTTTTTTGCTTTTATTGCCAAGGGCGCGTGCATTGTTTATTGAATAAAAGTATGCATTAAGTCATAAAAAAAGGAAATTTTCTTGGTGAAAAGATGGAATTCTATTAATTTTGCAGGCATGAAAAGAATACAACGCTCATTAGTTCTTCTCTCTATAGCCTTCACGCCCCTACTCGTGCGAGCGCAGGAGATGAAGTGGAACGCCCGTTTCCAGACCTATATCGACCAATATCGCGACCTGGCCATCGAGCAGATGCTGAAATACAAGATACCAGCCAGCATCACCCTGGCGCAAGGCATCTTCGAGAGTGGTGCCGGCAACAGCCAGCTGACGAAGCGCGGCAACAACCACTTCGGCATCAAGTGTCATGGCTGGCAGGGAGCGACGGTCTATTTCGACGATGATGCTTCGCAGGAATGCTTCCGAGCCTACCGCGATGCCCGCGAGAGCTACGAAGACCACAGCCGATTCCTTGTGCGCAACAAGCGCTACAGCAGCCTCTTCTCGCTGAGCCAGACCGACTACAAGGGATGGGCTCGCGGGCTGAAGTCGTGCGGCTATGCCACCAATCCCAATTACGCCAACAAGCTGATAGGCCTGATAGAACTCTACAAGCTCTACGACTACGACCATGCCAAAGGCTACGACAAGTTCATGGCCACCAATGCCGGTCATCATCAGAAGGACGCGTTGCTCCATCCTATCCATATCTACAACAAGAACTACTTCCTGCAGGCCCGCAAGGGCGACACCTTCAAGTCGATAGGCAAGGAGATTGGTATCAGCGGCAAGAAGATAGCCAAATACAACGAGCGCGACTACGACGACAAGCTGCAGGAGAACGAGATCATCTGGCTGAAGAAGAAGCAGAAGCGGGCCGACAAGGCCTACGAAGGCAGGCGCCATCGCGTGAAGGCCGGTGAGAGTATGTACTCCATCGCCCAATACTACGGCATTCGCCTGAAGTCGCTCTACAAGATGAACCACCTGAAGCCCGACTACCAGTTGCGCATCGGCGACGAGCTCCGCGTACGATGATGCGAGGTACGAGGTGCGTGGTACGAGGTGCGAGGCATGCTGAATTTCTGAATTTTATAATTTCACAATTCTATAATTTTTTTAAATGAAACTGATACACTGGGGATTCATTGGCTGCGGCGACGTCGTCGAGCGCAAGTCGGGACCGGCTTTCAGCGATATTGCCGGTTCGGATGTCGTTGCTGTGATGAGCCGCACTGAGGAGCGTGCACGTTCATACGCCGAGCGGCATGGCATCAAGCGGTGGTATACCGATGCACAGAAACTCATCGACGACCCGGAAGTGAATGCTGTCTATGTGGCCACACCGCCCTCCACGCATGCCATCATGGCCATGATGGCGATGAGGGCAGGCAAGCCCGTCTATGTGGAGAAACCGTTGGCAGCCACCTACGACGACTGCATCCGCATCAACCGCGTCAGCGAAGAGACAGGCCAGCCCTGCTTCGTGGCCTACTATCGCCGCTACCTGCCTTATTTCCAGCGGGTCAAGCAGATAGTCGCCGACGGGACGCTGGGCCGCATCATGAATGTTCAGATACGCTTCGCCGTGCCACCGCGTTCTTGCGACTATGGTGAGAGCCTACCCTGGCGGTTGAACCCTGAGATAGCCGGTGGAGGCTATTTCTACGACCTCGCCCCTCATCAGCTCGACATCCTGCAGGACATCTTCGGCGTCATCGTCAAGGCCTCGGGCTTCTGTGCCAACCGCGGCGAACTCTATCAGGCAGAGGACAATGTCAGCGCCTGCTTCCTCTTTGAGAACGGCCTGCCGGCCAGCGGCACCTGGTGCTTCACGGGGCATGAGTCGGCCCGCGAAGACCGTATCGACATCATCGGGGAGCTGGGCACGCTGAGCTTCTCCGTCTTCGAGCAGAAGCCCATCGTGCTGATGACCAGCGAGGGGCGTCAGGTGATTGATATTCCTCACCCGCAGTACGTCCAAATGCCCATTGTTAAGAGCGTTATCGAGGACCTGCAGGGCTTCGGCCTCTGCACGTCGACGAGTGTGAGTGCCACACCGGTCAACTGGGTGCTCGACCGCATCCTCGGAAAGATTTAGCGTCTAAGGATTCAGGAGTGTATCATGAGAATCGTGGCTACGATATTGTTATATATGACGATGACGGCAGCATATGCTGTCAGCGTCGATACTATGCGGTCAGACTCATTGCAGTACTATCCGCTCGACTCGCTGTCAGCCGAGGCTTCCGTCGAAAGCCACAGCCGTCGTAAGAACGACATCTTCCACCGTATAGGCCGTTTTTTTACACGCTATTTCCGCGACTTCAACGAGACGGACACCCTGTATATCGAGCCGCAGCACTTCAACTATGCCTTCATGATGCAGAACACCAACACCTACGAGACCTACCGCATCAGCAGCAAGTCGGGCCAGTCGGTATCGTTCTCACCCGACCTGACCTACCGCGTCGGACCCTATTTCGGCTGGCGGTGGATCTTCCTCGGCTATACGTTCGACATCAGCCACATCTCCAACAGCCACAACAAGAAAGAGTTTGACGTGAGCCTCTACAGCAACCTCGTCAGCGTCGACTTCTACTATCGCAAGACGGGCACCGACTATCATATCCGCCGCATTGTGCCCTATATCAACGGCAGTCCGATACGCAACCTCGACATACCCTTCTCGGGCCTGAATGTGGGCATCACGGGCATCAACCTTACCTATATCTTCAACCATAAGCGCTTTTCCTATCCCGCCGCCTTCAGCCAGAGCACGGTGCAGCGGCTCAGCTGTGGCTCGCCCCTTGCGGGCATCGGCTACACACGCCACAGCATTGACCTCGACCCCGAACAGCTGCAGGAGGCTTTCGACCAGCTGCCAGCAGTTTATGGCAAAGTGAACGTCGACAGCGGACTACACTTCGACCGTGTCAGCTATACCAACTTCTCCCTCTCCGGCGGCTATGCCTACAACCTGGTGTTTGCACGCAATTGGTTGGCAGCAATCAGCATGGCGCTGTCGGTGGGCTACAAATCGTCGACAGGCGAACTCATGGGCAACAAGCATACCGAACGCGACTTCTCGTTCCGCAATCTGACCTTCGACGCCACGGGGCGCTTCGGCATCGTATGGAACAACACGCGATGGTTTGCCGGCATGAGTGCCATCATGCACAGCTACAACTACCGTAAGCGGCAGTTCTCCACCAACAACACTTTCGGCAGCATCAACTTCTACGTGGGCCTGAACTTCGGGCGCAAACGGGGACACTGATAATTGATAATTGATAATTGACAATTGAGAATTGATAATTGACAATTGATAATTGATAATTGAGAATTAGGATGTAACCAATAAAAGAATAAAGATTTGAAAGAAATGAGAATAAAGAAACACAACTTATGCCGTTCGGGCGAACAACGGGGCTTTTCTCCCCTCCTTTGGAGGGGATGGGGGCCGGGGGGCTTTTCTCCCCTCCTTTGGAGGGGCTGGGGGAGGTTTTCCCTCCTCGCCCTCTCATTCTTGGTCCTGCAGGCAGCCGCCGCCACGAAGCGCACACCCCGCTATCAGCAAGCCGACAGCCTTCGCGTCGTACAGCTTCTCACCGAGGCGCGGCAGCAGCCCCGCACTACCTGCTGGCCTCTCTATTTCGGACGGCAGCTCATCGGGCTGCCCTACGTGGCGCACACCCTTGAGGACAATCCCGGCGAACAGCAGCTCATCGTCAACCTGCGCGAGCTCGACTGCACGACGCTCACCGAGAATGTCGTGGCTCTTACCCTATGCGCCCGTGCAGAGATATATACCTTCGCTGCCTTCTTGGAGAATCTGGAGACCATCCGCTACTTCAAGAACCAGACGTTCGAGGGCTATCCCGCCCGACTGCACTACTTCTGTTCGTGGATGGCCGACAATGAGGCCAGCGGCATCGTCAAGGAGACGACAGGACCCAACCCTCCCTTCACCGCCGTGCAACATCTCAAAGTCAACTACATGTCGACCCATCCCGACCGCTATGCCGCCATAAAGGCTGCCCCCGAGCTCATTCCCGACATCCGCCGCGCCGAACAGATGCTAACGGGGCAGAGTGCTCGCTATATCCCCAAGGCTCAGCTGACCAATACGCCGTTGCTCCGTGAGACCATCCACGACGGCGACATCATCGTCATCATCACCAATATCGCCGGCCTCGACACCCAGCACATCGGACTGGCTGCCTGGCATGCTGACGGGCTCCATCTGCTCAACGCGTCGAGCATCCACCACAAGGTGGTCGAGGAGCCGATGACCCTCCGTCAGTATCTCTATCGCCACAAGACGATGCCCGGCATCCGCGTGCTGCGAATCCAATAGAAATCCGTCCGGGTGGATTTACAATCCGGCCGCAATGAAGATAAGCATTTTTAATGCGAAGAATATCAACCCTAAAAAACGAACAACATGATGAAACAGTTATCCTTGACAGTTAGTCTTGTCTTGCTCCCCTTGCTTTGCGGAGCACAGATCCTGAATGCCAGCGGGCGGACGCTGGAAGAGCTCCTGCCCGATCCAGCGTGTGAACACTATTGGTCGGAGGGCGACCTCAACAAAGACGGCATCCGCGACCTCGCCCTGCTGGCCACTACTGCCGAATGTAGCACCATCGAAGTAGACGAAGAGGGTGACACCCTCCGTATGAGCCAGCCCGTCTTTGCCGTCTATTTCGGCACTCCCGAGGGCTACTACAACCGTTGGCGTGAGTATCCGAAGATGATGCCCATCAGCGACAATTACATCAGCAACGAAATCTCGCTCGAAATCACCGACCGCGGCGTGCTGCGCATCTCCGTCGAGACCTTCGCCAGCATGGGCGGATGGAGCAGCTACGATGATACCTACACCTACCGATTCCAGGACGGCGACTTCTTCCTCATTGGCCACGACAGCCGCGAGCTGGCACGCAACACCGGTAAGATGGTCACCACGAGCTACAACTTCATCACCCGCAAGAAGCAGACCATCACCGACAATGCCTTCGAGGAAGACTTCAAGCCCACGGAGAAGTGGGAGAAGCTGCCCGCCGAGCCTCTTCAGCGCATGGGCGAGCCGCTTGGCTGAGCTTTCCTCGCCGACAGTCAGTAGGCCTTGTCCTGATATCGGCTGGCATCGCCGCCATATTGCTTGGTCAGCAGGGTCATGAACCGCGCGACATCCTGCTCGTCGTCGGTATTGGTGTATTGTTCCGGATCACGGTTCACCGTCAGTTCGCTAATCCTGCATGTTGCGCCATTGTCTTCGTATTTGGCGATATAGATGCAGATTCCCGTCCAGCTGCGGTGATAACGTATGGTCGTTTCGTCGCAATACATAAACCAGTGGTCTTCCATCGCTTCGGGGATGTGCCCACACTTCACGACACGCATGGCTTCGCTCGTGATGCTTTCGTCCATCGCGATGGTGGTATGCTTCTCGGGCATCGGCTGCGTCTTCCAACTGTCCTTTGTCGCTATCTTCGACTTTTCGCGACGACGCTCTGTCTTCTGTTCCAGGACAGCCACGAAAGCCTTAGGCAGGATGACGTTCTCTACGTCGAGGGCAGCCTGGAAGAGCGGTGCCATCTCTTCGACCTTGAATCCTGCTATGCCGCAACCAATCTGCGTCACGTAGAACTTCAGCTCGGGATGTGCCTGCGCAAACTCGACGAACTCGTCGACGTAGGGCTTGATGGTCTCTACGCCGCCTTGCATCGTCGGGATGGCGTAGCTCCGGCCCTGCAGACCGACACCCTGCCCCCATACAGCACCAAACTTGCGAAATGCCAGCGCTGCAGCTCCGCCACCATGCATTCCGGCAAGGTTGCTGCCAAAGACGAAAACCTCGTTCGCCTTCAGCTCCGTTATTCTCTCCGGTGTAAACTCTTTGTTGTACATAATTTATTATTGTATTAAAGGTTTGATTGCACCACTCTACCATAGATAATCCTTGGTCTCGCCGTCGAAGTTTAGCGGGCGTTTCCAGCCGTTGCGGCGGCAGACGCTCTCAATGAGAGTGAGCATGTCGGGTGTAATGGGGCGGTCGCCACGGTGGAACTTATAGTAAGTGGCGCGGCTCGTGTGGTCAATCAGGTCGTTCTTGATGTCGCGGCAGGTCTTAGCTGGCATCTCATCGTAGAAGTGGAGCATGCCGACGGGCATCGTTATCGGCTTGTTGTCGCAGAAAAAGTCGCACGACCCGTTGACGGCTCCCAGATAGCGGGGACTGATGCAGGTGAGGACACCGGTTTTCGTGTCTACATATTGTCCTACCTCCCAATGCAGGCACTCAGCGTGGCGGGAGCATCGATTGTTGAAGCAGCAGAGATAGTTGTTGTTGGCTTTCTCGCTGAACAGTTGTTCTTTCTTTTTCATTATCTTTGGCATTTTTATCACCTGCAAAGTTACACAATCGTTTTCTATCTACAAAACTTTTTCGGAGTTTTCTACATCCAATGAAAATACATTGATGCTTTGTTGGCTTTGTATTTGCGTCAGATACAGTTTGTATATGCCGCAAATACAGACTGTATACGACGCAAATACAAACTGTATCTGACGCAAATACCGACTGCAAACATTTTTTTGCGCGTTATCACAGCAAGATATTTGGCGGTTTGAAAAAAAATGATTATCTTTGCAGCCAAAAAGTATAACCCACTAAACACAGAAGAAAAATGAAAAGTCTTAGCAAAGGAACAATCGGATTGATCGTCGTAGTAGCCATCATCGCCATGTGGGCCATCGGCGGTTACAACGGAATGGTACAGGAACAGGAAAAGGCCACAACGGCCTTCGCCAACGTGCAGTCGGCCTATCAGCGCCGTGCTGACCTCATCCCCAACCTCGTGGAGGTGGTGAAGGGCTATGCCAAGCACGAAGAAGAAACCTTCAAGGGCGTCGTCGAAGCACGTGCCAAAGCCACGCAGGTGACCATCGACCCCTCGAACGTCACACCCGAGCAGCTCAAGGAGTTCCAGGCCGCACAGGGTGAGCTCTCACAGGCCCTCGGCCGTCTGCTCGCCGTACAGGAGAACTATCCCGAGCTGAAAGCCAACGAGAACTTCAAGGATCTGCAGGTGCAGCTCGAAGGAACGGAGAACCGCATCAACACCGAGCGCAACAAGTACAACGAGGTGGTGCAGGTGTACAACACCTACATCCGCAAGTTCCCGAAGAACATTCTCGCCAGCATCTTTGGCTTCCCCAAGATGGATAAGTTCGAGGCCGACGCCGACGCCAAGAATGCTCCGAAGGTGAAGTTCTGATGATCAGGAGTTCAGGAGTTCAGGAGTTCAGGAGTTTTAGGAGTTCAGGAGTTATAGGAGTATGAGCGGAAAACTGAAAGCAATCATCATCATCGCCGTCCTCGTGGCAGCCTACGTCGTAGGCTCCACGGCGGGCGATGGCGACATGGCACAGATGGTGTTCTACGCCGTGCTGGGCGTATGGGCCTACGTCACCCTGGGCAGTCTTTCTGCCAAGAAGAAAGATGCCGAGACGAAAGAGGAGGCAAAGAAGCTGCTGCAATGGCGGGGACACTATGCCCTCGTGCCGGCACTGCTCTTGGCCACGCTGCTCTTTACTTTCGGCAGTCGTTCGCACGAAGCGCAGCAGGCCGCTGCGCTGCTCGAAGCCGCCGACACCACGGAGGCCTGGATGGCGGAGAAGATACCGATGGCCCATCTGCAGGACAGCATGGCCTACGTGTCGAATCCCGACGGTGTGGTGAGCGACGCCACGGTGGAGCGGATGAACCGCACACTTCGAAAGATGGACACTTTGCTCAATGTGGAGACGGCCGTCATCATCGTCAACCACGTGCAGAATGCCGATATTGAGAACTTCGCTCAAGCCATCTTCGACAAATATGGCATCGGACGCTCCGACCGCGGACTTGTCATGGTCATGGCCTACCGCGACAAGCTCTTCCGCCTGCATACAGGACGCGAACTGGAAGCAGACCTCACGGATGCAGAGTGCAGCCGACTGGAGCAGCAATACTTCGTGCCGGCCATGAAAGCCGACAAGCCCGACACGGCCATGGTCTACCTGACGGAAGCCATCAGCCAGTTTATCCAGAAGAAGCAGCTGCCCGAACTGCAGCCCTCATCGCTGATGACCGAAGGTCCGAAGGGACTGAATCTGATCTGGGTGTTTGTGGCCTTCCTCGTGTGGGTGTTCAGCTACTTCTTCATGAGCCGCAAGGCAGGATGGAGCCAGGCCAGCAGTCTGCTCGCCCCGCCTCAGCAGCCCCGTCCGGCATCGGTGCCGCCAGCAGCTCCTGTCGCTCATGACGACGAAGAGGACGACGAGCCCGAAGAGAAACCACGCGACAAAGGTCCCGGAGGCACTTACGGCGGAGGCCGTTCTGGCGGAGGCGGAGCCACCACCAGCTGGTAAACAATCATTTATAATTAGAAAATGGACAACAGATATATGATGCGCGGCGTATCGGCCGCGAAGGAAGACGTACATAATGCCATCAAAAACATAGACAAAGGCCTGTATCCGCAGGCTTTCTGCAAGATTATCCCAGACATTCTTGGTGGCGACCCAGCGTATTGCAACATCATGCACGCCGACGGGGCCGGCACGAAGTCGAGCCTCGCCTATATGTATTGGCGCGAGACGGGCGACCTCTCCGTATGGAAGGGCATCGCACAGGATGCCATCGTGATG
>JAGBLC010000085.1 GCA_017635615.1 Prevotella sp. | reverse complement strand
GCCACCTATGCGCTGTTGCGACGCTAGGAAGCGTCGCCTCCTACATTGCCACCTATGTGCTGTTGCGACACTGGGAAGCGTCGCCTCCTACATTGCCACCTATGCGCTGTTGCGACGCTAGGAAGCGTCGCCTCCTACATTACTGCCTATGCGCTGTTGCGACGCTGGGAAGCGTCGCCTCCTACTGTCTTCAATAAATAAAGTTAAATATTGGAGGGCGACGGCACGTAATAAGAGAATTATTCGTAACTTTGAAACCCGTTTACAACCATAGAACGTATGAAGAAGAAACAGATTTACACCCTGCTGCTGTTGAGCCTGTCGCTCCTGACAGCCCAGGCCGGCGAGAAGAAGCTCAGCCGAGAGGAAGCCCAACGGGCCAAGACGGCCCTCGTGGAACAATGGAAAGCCGACATGCGCGACGAGCTGCGCAGCGACTACCGCGACTTCATCATCCGCCACGACACGCTCAGGATGCCCGTATGGAAGCTGATCTACGGCAACGTACCGATGGGCGAAAGGAGCATGTTCATCTCGATGCACGGCGGTGGCGGCACCTACCACTGGGTGAACGACCAGCAGTGGGACAACCAGAAGCATCTCTACCGTCCGCAGGAAGGACTCTATGTGGCACCGCGCGCCCCGTGGGACGAGTGGAACATGTGGTTCAAGCCCGGCATCGACGAACTGTTCCGCAGGCTCATCACGATGGCGGTGGCCTTCGAGGGCGTCAATCCCGACAAGGTATACCTCACGGGCTACTCTGCTGGCGGCGACGGCACATGGCGCATGGCTCCCCGCATGGCCGACTCGTGGGCGGCAGCCTCGATGATGGCCGGCCATCCTGGCGACGTCAGTCTGCTGAACCTCCGCAACCTGCCCTTCATGATCTGGGTGGGCGAGCTCGACTCGGCCTACAACCGCAACACGCTCGACGTCCAGCGAGGCCTGGAGCTGGACGAGCTGCAGAAGGCCGACCCGAAGGGCTACGTTCACGAGACGCACGTGATGCAGGGCATGGGCCACTGGATGATGCGTGCCGACACGGCTGCCATCGCCTGGATGACGCAATACCAGCGCGACCCCTACCCCACCCGTATTGTGTGGCGGCAGGACAACGACGTGCTGCGCAACGACTTCTACTGGCTCCACGTCTCCAACCTTGAGATAGGTGCCGGCAAGACCATCATCGTGCACAACGAGGGCAACCGCATCTATATCGACCACTCCGACTGCCGCGAGATCACCTTCCTGCTCAACGACGTGACGATGAACCTCGACCGCCCCATCAGCGTCTACTACAACGGTTATATGATCTGCTGCGAGCGCGTCAGCCGCCAGCTCTCCACCCTGCGCGAAACGCTCTACGAGCGAGGCGACCCCGCCTATGCCGCCCCAGCCAAGCTGACGGTCCGTCTGCCATAGCTTCCTGTTCAGAGTGGCCATCACTTCTATTCCTTATTATATTATAGTGCAGTAATCTCCTCGGAGGTCAGACCAGTAATCTCGGCAATGTCCAGGAGGTCATAGCCTTTGGCTTTCATCTTACGGGCAGAATCCTGAGCTTGTTTATAGGCGGCGTTATCTATTTCTGTATATGGGTCTTCGCCTTTCTGCCATTCCTCCCAATCTGTTTCAGAGAGGTAGTGCTCTACCTGCTCGCACAGGGGCTGTATATCGTTTGTGGCTGTCTGCCAAAGGTCTGCATCAGAGACCTGCGCATAGCCGTGAACCAACACATTGCGCATGCTGACAATCAGTCTCCACGGAAGCTCAGTGTGAGTCTCGCGGAAATGGCGGGTCAGCATGTTGGCAGCCTCGCCTATGACTTCCACGTTCTTCATCACGGAATAGTAAATACGAATATCTTTCGTAAACTCCTCGTATGAAATACCGCTGACGATAATGCCCACGTTCTGCGCATACTTCAATATATCCTCCAGACGTCCTCGGTCTCTGCTATGTTCTCTCATAAATTAGCCTCCTGTCTTTGTTTACGCTTTCAACTGCCCACGGGCGAAGCATTCCGTCTTCCACAAGGTCAACCTCGCAGTTGAGCAAGTCTTCCAGGTCGACTTTCATACCCGCAATTTTTAGCAGTCCGATGGGTTGCCGACGGTCATATTGCACAAGAATGTCAACATCGCTCCAAGGTCTCTGTTCGCCCCGTGAATACGAACCGAACAGCCATGCCTTCATGACGGGCTGCTTCTTAAAGTAGTCGGCTATTGTCTTCTGCATTCTTTTTGTGACAAGCGACTCACGGGTGCGTGGTTCTTTGGTGCTCATTAGCGTATCGTTTTTAGAATCTGGGGTCAAAGATACGAAAACTTTTTTGAATATCAGTATAATTAGAGAAAAAATTAACAAAATTCGGAACTTGGCCTTTATCCTCTTGTCGTTCTTCTATCTATCAATAATAGGCTGGAAAGTTACAACAATTGAAAGAAAGATGCTCTAAAAAGACTTATTTTATATAAGAAAAGCAAAAAAATCAGGAAAACGTGCATGGGTTTCAAAAATAATGCGTAACTTTGCAACCTGCAAACGGCTATCAAGCCACCGACAAAACGGGGTTGACTGGATTTGACGGCGAGATGAGATGGTACGTAAGCACGCGGAGCCTCGTTGGCTATCTCCTAAAACAGAGTGAACAAACAATTAATTGGCAACAATGAGTATGCTCTCGCTGCCTAATCGAAGTACAGTAGATTACCGGCTTTATTCCGTCACCAGGTGACAGAACGAGACGTCGCTCCAAGGGTGTTGTTCCGAACCTGAGGACCCAGCGGCGCAGACAAATCGGAAATAGTGCGGCGATGCCCCGCTCGGCGCATGAAATCTTAGGGGATAAGGCATCGGTTGGTGGTCCAGGTCTTGCCGGTGCACGAAAACGAAGTCTGGAATAAGCGTGTAGAAAGCGTATGGTTTCCTCGTGCGGACGAGGGTTCGACTCCCTCCAGCTCCACCCGGGAAAAGTCGCCCCAAGAGCGGCACACAGCAGAGAGAGCCTCCCACATCAGCAAGACGATGAGGGAGGTTTTTTGAAACAATAGAGACAACAGGCTTACCGATGCCTGGACAAACCACAGAAAAAAAATAACGACAAGCACATGAAGAAAACAACGACAGCCGCGATGCTACTGATAGCCTCCCTGCAGATGCCCGCCCAGACGACGATGCGCGACCTCTGGCTCGCGCTGCCCGACAGCGTGGTGCCCTACCTCAATGCCAGTCAGCGCACGGAGCATGCCGACTTCATCGACATGGGCGTCGCCTCGGAGGTGAAGAACCTGCTCGACGGCGAGGGACGGATGGACACCCTGACGGCCCGCTATGCCTCCGTCCGACTCAACGACAACCACACGCTGCAGATGCGGCTGCTCACCAAGAGCGACTCCACACAGGTGGTGTGCCTTGTCGACACCTACCGCGCTCCCGAACCGGAGAGCACCATCAGCTTCTTCGACACCCGGTGGCAACGCCTCGGCGACACGTTCGGCCTCCCCGATCTGCACACGCTCGTCAGCGACGCCGGGCAGATGGAACGTTTTTTTGCAAAACCTGACACGCTGAGCCAGACGGCAACCGACGAACTTAAAAAGATGATCGACCCCGTGATGGTTTCAATCTCGTTGCCTGAAGACGAAGAAAGTGTCATTCTGCAACTTTCAACCCCCTTTTTGTTGCAAGATGAAAAAGAGCGCTTAAAGAGCGTTTTAATGCAAACGAAGTTTAAATGGATGGGCGATTTATTTAAAGAATGTGAATAAATTGCATTTTTTTGGGCAAAAGTATTGCAGGTTTGCAGAAAATGTGTACCTTTGCATTGTGTTTTTCATGGTATTAGATTATTAAGGTTAATAAAGATTGGTTGTCGTGAGACAATCAATTTTTTTTGTACCCACCCGAAAAACCCCTCCAAGCAATCGTAAAGAATAAGCGAAACAACCTTAATTTTTGTTATATTCTTGTCTGTTTCAAAATTTTGTATTACCTTTGTACTCAAAATCAAACAAAGCCGATATGAACATCAAGAATCGCCTGGCACTGATGAACTTCATGGAGTTCGCCGTATGGGGTGCCTATCTCACATGCATGGGAAACTATTTAGGAACGGCCGGTCTGGGAGCGCAGATATCATGGTTCTACGCCCTGCAAGGCATCGTTTCCATCTTCATGCCCACCATCATGGGCATCGTGGCCGACAAGTATATCCAGCCGCAACGGCTCCTCGGCCTTTGCCACCTGGTGGCCGGCCTGGCCATGCTGTCGTGCTGCTACATGGGCTACAGCGCTGGTTTCGGCAACGAGCTGCCCAACAAGTCGCTCTTCATCGCCATGTACACGCTGAGCGTGGCTTTCTACATGCCCACCATCGCGCTGGCCAACACCGTAGCCTTCACCATCCTGAAGAACAACGGCATGGACACGGTGAAAGACTTCCCGCCCATCCGCGTGTTGGGAACGGTGGGATTCATCGCCACGATGTGGTTTGTCAACTGCGCCGCGTGGGACGACAGCGGCTTCCACTTCACGCTGGGCGAGAACGACTTCAAGTTCCAGTACACCTATATGCAGTTCTTCGTGTCGGGCTTCCTAGGCATCCTGCTCTTCCTGTATAGCCTGACGCTGCCGCAATGCAAGCTCGAGAAGAAGCCCGCCACCTCGCTGGCAGAGACCTTCGGACTGAACGCCTTCAAGCTATTCAAGTCGCGCACGATGGCCCTCTTCTTCATCTTCTCGGCCATGCTCGGCATGTCGCTGCAGGTGACCAACGGCTATGCCGGCCCGTTCATCACCAGCTTCAAGGGCAGTGCCGACGCCGCCGTAGCCACCTCGTTTGCCGCCAACAACGCCACGCTGCTCACCTCCATCTCGCAGGTGAGCGAGGCCCTGTGCATACTGATGATCCCCTTCTTCCTACGCCGCTTCGGCATCAAGGGCGTGATGCTCATCTCGATGTTTGCCTGGGTGTTCCGCTTCGGATTCTTCGGCGTGGGCAATCCGGCCATGCCGGGTGTCATCCTGTTCATCCTGTCGTGCATCGTCTACGGTGTGGCCTTCGACTTCTTCAACGTCTCAGGAGCCATGTTTGTCGACCAGACGTGCAGCCCCTCCATCAAGGCTTCGGCCCAAGGGCTTTTCATGCTGATGACCAACGGACTGGGTGCCACCATCGGCACGCTTGCCGCAGGCGAGATTGTCAACCACTTCTGCACATGGAAGGACGGCTATCTGGTGGGCGACTGGCAGTCGTGCTGGTTCATCTTCGCTGGGTTCGCCCTGGTGGTAGCCGTGGCGTTCGCTCTTGTGTTTCATCCTAAAAAAGAAGAAGTAGCTGTATAGGAAAGAAATGGACATCAAGTTTCATATGGAAAAGGTTCGCCTCAAGCTGAAAGAAGTCCTGACGATAGCCGACGGAGAAGACACATCGCTGATTATCCTCGTCGACGAAAAGGATGAGCGCCAGATTTCTATTATCTGCGAGAACGACATCGCCGCGCGCATACAATACCGCCAACGCCATGCCAAAGAGGCCAGGAAGCTCATACCCGAAGCCCTCAGCGCCGTCATCAGGATGAAGGGAGGCGCCCCGCTGGAGATACTCATCATCGGCATCTACGGCGGACAGTATCAGACGGTGCTCAACGCCCGCGACCTGACAGACTTCGTGCCTATCCGCGACACCGAAGCCGTGTTGCTCTCCGTTGCCGCCGGCATACCTATATATATAGAGGCCAACCTGATGACGATGCAGTCGGTAAGCTACAAGAAGGGCGAGCAGGGCATCCCCCTGCCAACGAACACTCTGTCACTCGACATGCTGAGGAAGGCTCTGGAACATGCTGTGGAAAGCGAGAACTACGAGCTGGCCTCCCACCTGCGCGACGAGATCAGGAAGAGAGACAACAATGAAAACAAACCATAAAAGAAAAGAAAATGAAGGAAGAGAGATTTTTCTACGTTCCCGATGCTGCATCTCAGACAGAGATGCCTATGGACGAAGCCATGCATGCCCTGCGTGTTCTACGGCTTAAGAGCGGCGACGAAATGTACCTGATGGATGGCGTGGGAAATTTCTATCGCGCCGAGGTGACCATCGCAGCTACAAAGCGTTGCCTCTATGAGATTCACGAACAGATACCGCAGACGAAGAACTGGCATGGCCGCATCCATATCGCTATGGCTCCGACAAAGATGATGGACCGCGTGGAGTGGTTTGCCGAGAAAGCCACCGAGATAGGCTTCGACGAGGCCAGCTTCGTCAACTGCAAACAATCGGAGCGCAAGGTGATGCGCACGGTGAGACTCGAGAAGATCGTCGTAGCAGCCGTCAAGCAGAGCCGCAAGCCCTGGAAGCCCGTCCTCAACCAGATGCAGTCGTTCAAAGACTTCATCCTCCAGCCGCGCGAAGGGCTCAAGTTCATCGCCCACTGCATTCCCGACATACCGCGCGCTGACTTCTTCGACATCGTCAGCCAGCCGGAGAATGCCCAGGCCGACAGCGACATCACCGTACTCATCGGACCGGAAGGCGACTTCTCGCCCGAAGAGGTACAGATGGCCATCAAGCAAGGCTACCAAAGCATATCGTTGGGCAAGGAGCGTCTGCGCACAGAGACGGCAGCCCTGAGTGCCGTGATGATGGCGCATCTCGCACGGAGGAAATAATGTCCTGAACATAAGAGTTTGGAGAAGTAAGAGACTCCTGAACCACTATAATACGTTATCAAGAAAATGTTGAGAACTATTTTCTATCTGATAGGAGCAGCATGCCTGATGCTGCTCACCTCGTGTACTGGAGAAACCTACCAAAACGCCATCCCGAGAGGGTGCACCGCACTGATGTCGGCAGACCTCAGCGCCACGGAAAACCTCAAAGAAGCTGATGGGGGAAACCTGCTCAAGTC
Organism: Prevotella sp.; assembly: GCA_017635615.1. GTDB lineage: Bacteria > Bacteroidota > Bacteroidia > Bacteroidales > Bacteroidaceae > Prevotella. Next base: position 6,321 of record JAGBLC010000085.1, on the reverse strand, counting down.
GGTCTTCGCACTGGAAGACTTGTCGCAGAGCGGCATAGACTTGAGTCAAAAACTTTTCCTCTTCGAATCGGCCGATGGCTACTTCGGCATGGTGGCGGCCGTCGACAAGGAGAAAGTGCTCCGGCAGTGGATGACAGACCTTGGAGAGAAAGGCACTGTCAGCCCCCTACCCGACCGCAAGGGCAAACACTTCTGCGTGGTCAGCGATGCGTGGCTCATGGCCTACGATGCCGACAAGATGCTCGTCATGGGACCTGTCGTACCAGCGTCACAGGGTGAGCTGTCGCTCCAGATGGCTCGCTATATGGAGCAAGACGAACATCAGGGAATGAACGAGACGCCGCTGATGAAGCGTCTCAGCGAACTGACGTCGCCGCTGGCCCTCGTGGCTCAGACGGCAGCACTGCCCGAATCGCTGGCAGCCATCTTCGCCATCGGGGCACCGAAAGACGCCGATGCATCGCAAATAGTCGTTGCCGCAGAAATGGAGGTGACAGAGGGCACACTGGTCGTCAAGGGCGAGACGTTCTCGTTCAACAAGTCGATAGATGCCCAGCTCAAGAAGTCGCAGCAGGCGTTCCGACCGTTGAAAGGTGTGTTTGCCAGTCGCATTCCGCTGGCCTCACTTGCCTGGATGGCCAATGTAGAAGGCGGTACGTTCTACGAGATGCTGCAGCAGGACAAAGCCCTGAAAGGGTTGCTCACGGGCGCCAACGTATCGTTCGACTTCAACAAGGTGGTGGGCGACATCAACGGCGACATGGTCGTCGTCGTCGATTCGGCAGCAGCAGCAAAGCCACGCATCACGATGCTGGCACAACGGGCCGACGGCACGGAATATTTCGCTTCCACCGATGCATCGCTGAAGGCTGCGACAGCCTTCGACAGTGCAGCATCGCCCCTCAGCGCCAGCCAGCAATCGATGCTCCAGGCTTCGCGCTGCAGCATGGTCGTGCAGCTCGCGCAGATGGGCAACGAGAAGGTGGCCGGCGTGGTCAAGACGGTGCTACGTCCGCTCTTCGGCGACATCGACACCATTGTATATATCATGAAATAAAGAAATCACCCGAAAAAAATCGATTTATCAGCAGTGAACAGCATCAGTTTTCATTATGTCATACCCCAAGTGTTCGCCTCGCGCGAGGAACAGAACAGCGAGATATGGCAACAGGAAGTACGCTTCGACAAAGGCCGGCTCTACCTCGTCGAGGCTGAGAGCGGCAAGGGCAAGAGCACGTTCTGCAGCTACATTCTGGGCTACCGCAACGACTACAGCGGCAAGATATTGTTCGACGACACCGACACACGCCAGCTGCGCGTAAGCCAGTGGGTGGATGTGCGCATGCGACACGTCAGCACTCTCTTTCAGGAACTCCGTCTCTTCCCCGAACTGACGGCCTTCGAGAATGTTGAGATCAAGAACAAACTGACAGGCTTTAAGAGCCGAGAGCAGATAGTAGAGTGGTTCGACATGCTCGGCATCGCCGACAAACTCAATGCCAAGGTGGGCCGGCTCTCATTCGGACAGCAGCAGCGAGTGGCCCTGATGCGCGCCCTGGTGCAGCCCTTCGACTTCCTCCTGGCCGACGAGCCCATCTCGCACCTCGACGACAACAACGGTCGCATCATGGGCGACATCATGATGAAAGAAGCCCACCAGCAGGGCGCGGCCGTCATCATCACCAGCATCGGCAAGCACATCGCCCTCGACTACGACCGGGTGCTGAAGCTATAAAATAACGAAACACAATAAATCGCAAATCGCTAAATAGTAAATCACCATAATGAGCCTCGTTTGGAAATTATTACGACAGCATATCAGCATCCCGCAGTTCGTGGGATTCTTCTTCGCCAACCTCTTCGGCATGTTCATCGTCATGCTCGGCGTGCAGTTCTATCGCGACGTGACGCCCGTCTTCACGGCAAAAGACAGCTTCCTGAGCAGCGACTATCTCATCGTCAGCAAGAAGATAGGGTCGGCAGCAACACTCACCGGACGCACCCACGACTTCAGCAACAGCGAGATAGACGACATGGCACAACAGCCCTTCGTGCGCAAGACGGGGCGCTTCAGCAGTGCCGAATACAAGGTGGATGCACGCATGGGCATCAACGGACAGTCGCTGCTCAACACGGAACTGCCCTTCGAGAGTGTCCCCGACGACTTCATCGACGTCTCCTCCGAGCAGTGGCACTACACTCCGGGCGACCGCACCGTACCCATCATCCTCCCGCGTACCTATATTAATATGTACAACTTCGGCTTCGCGCAGAGCCACAACCTGCCGAAGATCAGCGACGGACTGGTGGGCATGATCGACATGGTAGTGACCATTCACGGCGGCGGACACACCGACGAATACAAGGGTCGCGTCATTGGATTCTCCAACCGCCTGAACTCTATCCTCGTGCCGCAGGCTTTCATCGAGTGGAGCAACGCCAAGTATGCACCCGAACAGCACAGCCAGCCCAACCGCCTGATGGTAGAGGTGACCAACCCCACCGACGAGCGCATCGCGCAATATCTCGAACAGCAAGGCTACGAGGTGGACGACGACAAGCTGCAGGCCGAGAAGACCACCTACTTCCTGAAGATGGTCGTGGTGCTGGTGATGGCCGTCGGACTGGTCATCAGCATCCTCAGTTTCTACATCCTCATGCTCAGCATCTACCTGCTGGTACAGAAGAACGCCTCAAAGCTGGAGAACCTGCTGCTCATCGGCTACAGCCCCAGTCGCGTTGCCCGACCCTACCAGCTCATCACCATCGGTCTGAACTGCCTGGTACTGCTCATCGCCATCGTCGTGCTGTGGTTGGTTCGCGCCTACTACATGCAGACCGTCGAGCTGCTCTATCCGCAGATTCCCGAAGGAACGATGCTGCCCGCCATCGCCCTGGGCCTCATGCTGCTCGTCGTAGTGAGCCTCCTGAACATGGCGGCCATCCGCCGCAAGGTGATGAGCATCTGGCGACGGAAAGAGTGAACACTGTGCAAATCAAAATATACGACAGAATATTTGGCTATGTCGAGGGAAAGCCGTACTTTTGTAGCCGATAATATCAAATCCTAAAAAAAACAGAATATGAAACCAACTTTATTATTACTGGCAGCTGGCATGGGAAGCCGTTACGGCGGTCTGAAGCAGCTCGATGGCGTAGGCCCCAACGGCGAAACCATCATGGACTATAGTATCTACGACGCCATTCAGGCAGGATTCGGAAAGATTGTCTTCGTCATCAGGAAAGACTTCGAAGAGCAGTTCCGCACACAAATCCTTTCTAAATACGAAGGGCACATACCGGCCGAACTGGTGTTCCAGAGTCTCGACGCACTGCCCGAAGGCTTCAGCGTTCCCGAAGGAAGGCAGAAGCCGTGGGGTACGAACCACGCCGTGCTGATGGCCAAGGACGTCATCCGCGAGCCTTTCTGCGTCATCAACTGCGACGACTTCTACAACCGCGACTGCTTCCGCGTCATCGGCAAGTTCCTCAGCGAACTGCCCGAAGGAACTCAGAACACCTACGCTATGGTGGGATTCCGCGTAGGCAACACTATCAGCGAGAACGGCACGGTGGCTCGCGGCGTTTGCTCCAAGGATGCTAACGGACACCTTACCACCGTCGTCGAGCGCACCGAGATAGTCCGCTGTGCCGAGGATGGCAGCCAGCAGGGCGATGCCGCTCAGCCCATCCGCTTCAAGGACGAAGAGGGACGCTGGGTGGAACTCGACGAGAACACCCCCGTGTCGATGAACGTTTGGGGATTCACTCCCGACTACTTTGACCACTCGGAAGCCTACTTCCGTGAGTTCCTCGCCAATCCGAAGAACATCGAGAACCTCAAGGCTGAGTTCTTCATCCCCCTCATGGTCAACAAACTGATCAACGACGGCACATCCACCGTCAGCGTGCTCGACACCACCAGCAAGTGGTTCGGCGTCACCTACGCTGCCGACCGCCCCGACACCGTAGCACGCATCCAGCAACTCGTTGACGAAGGTGTCTACCCGAAGACGCTTTTTTAATTGATAATTGACAATTGATAATTGACAATTGACAATTGATAATTGATAATTGATAATTGACAATTGATAATTGAACATTGAACATTGATATTCTTTCCCCTGATGAGCTGCTGACGCTCAAACGGATGATCGACGAAAGCCAAGATATCGTGGTATGCGCCCACCAGAATCCCGACGGCGATGCGGTGGGCGCCTGCCTCGCTTGGACTTCCCTACTGAAGAGTTTGGAAAAGAAGGTGAGCATCGTCCTGCCAGACATGTTCCCCGACTATCTGAAATGGATGCCACACACCGACGACATCATCATCTACGAACGGCAGCAACAAGAGGCCCGGAAACGCTTCGACGAGGCCGACACCGTGTTCTGCCTCGACTTCAACAGTCTGCAGCGCCTTGCCGAGATGGCACCCCTCTTCGACAACAGTGATGCCCGACGCATCATGATCGACCATCATCCCGACCCGGATGTCCCCGTAGAGTTTGCCGTCACCCATCCCGAGATGAGCAGCACCTGCGAGCTGCTGTTCCGCATCGTTTGGCAGTTGGGGCTTTTCGAAAAGATGGGCAACGACTTTGCCATACCCGTCTATTGCGGCATGATGACCGACACGGGGGGGTTCCAATACAACAGCAACAGTCCCGACATCTTCTTCATCATCTGCCAGCTGCTCACCAAGGGCATCGACAAAGACAAAATCTACCGCAACGTGTTCAACAACTACAGCTACAACCGTATGCGGCTGCTGGGCTTCGTGCTCTACCGACGGCTGAAATATGTACCGGAGAAAGGTGTCGCCTACTTCATCCTGAACCGCGGCGACCTGTTGGGGTTCCATTTCATCAAGGGCGACCTTGAGGGCGTCGTCAACATGCCGCTGCAGATAAAGGGCACCAGACTGTCGATGTCGTTCCGCGAAGACTCCGAGAAGAAAGACACCGTGTGGGTGAGCCTGCGCAGCGTCGACGACTTCTCGTGCACCGAGTTTGCGCAGCGCCACTTCAACGGCGGCGGCCACCGCAATGCCTCGGGAGGCAGACTCTACTGCAAGATTCACGAGGTGGAGCCTATCGTGCTCAAAGCCATCAGCGAGTTGCCCGACATCAGCACCGACTGACACCTTACATTCGGAAATGCAAAGAAATAATTGTTTTTCTTTGGTATTTCACTCACTTATTCGTAACTTTGGCTGTCGCCGAAGTTACTTACGTTCGGAAATGCAAAGAAAAAATTGTTTTTCTTTGGTATTTCACTCACTTATTCGTAACTTTGCACCGATTTTATATAAGTACAACAAAGCATGACGAACAAATCATTATTATGGGCAATACCCCTGTTGGCTATTCTTTTTCTGAACAGCTGTAGCCACTACGAGACATACGCCGAACAGAAAGAGAAGGAGACAAAAGCCGTACGACAATTCCTCGCCGACCGTAACATCAACGTCATCAGCGAGGCCGACTTCCACAGCAACGGACGCACCACCGACGTGAGCAAGAACGAATATGTGCTCTTCGCCAGCTCGGGAGTGTATATGCAAATCGTACGCCAAGGCTGCGGCAGCATCATCAAGGACGGCGAGACATGCACCGTGCTCTGCCGGTTCTCCGAGCGCAACATCCTCACCGACTCACTCATCCTGACGAACGACGTGCTGAGCTATTCCTCCGTGGTCGACAAGATGAGCGTCAGACGCACCTCCGACACCTTCACCGCATCGTTCATTGCCGGCGAGAGCCTCATGTATACAGCCTACGGCAGTGCTTCCGTACCGCCGGGATGGCTCGCCCCGCTGCTCTATATCAATGTAGGACGCCCCGAGAAGGATGGTGATGAGATAGCCAAGGTGAACCTCATCGTTCCGTCGGCACAAGGTACACAATCGGCTTCGTCGGCTGTCTACCCCTGCTTCTACACAATCACCTACGAGAAGGGGATATAACCAAGCCCTGCATGATAATCAACCGCAAATCGTAAATCCGTAAATCGTAAATAAAACCGTGAGTTTAATAAAATCTATTTCGGGCATCCGAGGAACCATCGGCGGCCCTACGGGCGACACGCTCAACCCCTTAGACATCGTCAAGTTTACAACAGCATACGCTTCCTTCATCGCCAAAGGTCTTGGCAAAGAGAACGACGCCAAACCTACTATCGTCGTAGGCCGTGATGCCCGCATCTCGGGCGACATGGTGCGCAATGTGGTGTGCGGCACACTCATGGGCTGTGGCTTCGATGTTATCGACATCGGCCTGGCAACGACACCAACCACCGAACTGGCTGTCACGATGACCCACG
>JAGBLC010000084.1 GCA_017635615.1 Prevotella sp. | reverse complement strand
TATATATATATAGGTAAGGTGGCGCGTCTGTATCTTCAGTTTCTTCAGTTTGACAGGCAGTTCTTCTACCCTGCCCTTGCGCAGCGCCTCACAGCTCTCCATGAGCGGACAGAGCAGACAACGGGGCGATGTGGGCGTACACTGTATGGCCCCGAAGTCCATCATGGCCTGATTGTAGTCGGAGGGTTTGTCGTGGGGCAGAAGTTCCTGGGCCAAGGCGGCAAAGAGCTTCTTCCCCTCTGTTGTATTGATGGGGGTGTCGATTCCGAAGTGACGAGCCAGCACGCGATAGACATTACCGTCGACGACAGCCACGGGCAGCCCGAAGGCTATCGACGCTATGGCTGCCGCCGTATAGTCGCCCACGCCCTTCAAGCTTCTGATGCCCTCAAAGGTTGTGGGGAATCCGCCCATCGCCACAATCTGCTGCGCTGCTGCATGCAGGTTGCGTGCCCTGCTGTAATACCCCAAGCCCTGCCAAAGACGCAGCACCTCGTCTTCCGTGGCAGCTGCCAGTTGCTCCACCGTGGGCCAGCGTTCCATGAAGCGCTGCCAGTAGGCCATTCCCTGCTGGATGCGTGTCTGCTGCAGGATGATCTCACTCAGCCAGATGGCGTACGGATCGGATGTCTCGCGCCAAGGCAGGTCGCGGCGATTCTCTTCAAACCATTCGAGAATGGTGGTCGTAAAGTGTCTGTTCATCGTTGCAAAGGTAATGCTTTTCTATGATATGGGCAACAATACGACATACAACAAACGTTAACAGAAAGAAAAATAAACGAATTTATTTGCCAATTCAGCACATTGTTTATACCTTTGCCAAATGTTTGAATTAAATATAAAAGGAAAATGAAACTGAACATGAAAAAAATGCTGATGGCCGCTGCCATCATCGCCCTACCCTCTTTTGCACAGGCGCAGGAGAAACCTACTGCCGACCTCAGTGTCGACCTCGTAACAAAACATCTTTGGCGCGGACAGGACTATGGAGGCGTAAGCATCCAACCTCATGGCCGTATCAGCTATCTCGGACTCTTCTTCGATGCCTTCGCCAGCAAGAGCTTCGACAAGGATGACAAGGAGCGCATCGACTTCTATGCCGGATATAAGGCTCCTTTCGGACTGAACATCAGCGTGGGCAGCCACTGGATGTCGAATGCCGACTGGATGAACCGCTACTTCCACTTCGTCAAGGAAGAGACGGGCCATCAGTTTGAAGCCAACCTCGGCTACGGGTGCAAGTGGTTCGACCTGCAGGCTTACACCATCCTTGGCGGCAACGATCTCAAGAAAGACGGCAAACGTGCCTTCTCCACCATCTTCCTGCTCACCGTTCCGTTCCGCCTGGCAGGTCTCGACTGGCAGGGCCGCGTAGGCTTCACGCCCGCCGAGTCGTCGTCGTACGAGACTCCCGTGGAGGGCAACGTCTTCTACGACAGCGTCACCGACTATCTCTATGCCGACGGACCGGCCGTCGTCGAGGCTGCCATTCGCGCCACGAAGGACATCAACGCCAAGGGGTTCCATGTGCCTGTCTACATGGAGTTCAATGCCAACCCCTACACCAAGCGCGCCAGCATCATGGCCGGAGTGAGCATCCGCCCGTTCCAGAAGAAATAATGCGAAGTTTTCATACACTTAGCCAACCGCCCCTTTCTCTTCTCATGAGGAAGGGGCGACTTCTATTTGTGTACTGGGCCAGTTGACCAAGAACAATTTTTCGGTGGCTCTCGTAAAGGCTGTATAGAGCCAGTGGATATAGTCGGGCGTGAGCATGTCGTCGGTCATATAGCCCTGGTCCAGATAGACGTGTGCCCACTGTCCGCCCTGCGCCTTGTGGCAGGTCACGGCATAGGCATATTTCACCTGCAGCGCATTGTAGTAGACGTCCGCCTTGAGTTCCTTCAGACGGTCGGCCTTATGGGGGATGTCGGCATAGTCGGCCATCACCTCGTTGTATAGCTTTTCTTGTTGCTCATATGTCAAGGCGGGTGCTTCGCTCATGAGACAATCCAAGATGACGGTGGCCTGCAGTTCGTCGTCGTAGTCGGGAAAGCGGAGCCAAACATCGGCAAATGAGAAGCCGTAGAGCTGACGGATATTCCTCACCCGCTGCACCACGGCAAGGTCGCCATTGGCAATGAAGCTCCCTTCCTTCCAGTGATAGTTGTTCTTCACCACCATCAGCTGGTCGCCCGTGCAAAGCATCTCCTCGCGGTCGAGGATGGTGGAGCGGATGCCTTGGTTATAGATATTGCAGCGTTTGTTGCTGCGTGTCACCACGATGGTGTCGTCGACGCCTACCTGCGAATAAGAGGAGTTGAGCTGTTCGATGAGCTCATTGCCTGGCACTACCACGACATCGGCAAACCCCGTGAGGCGCACCTTGGGCAGCCCGCCTTCCATATAGCCTCGGATGAGCGTGGCGTTGTAGAGGATTCCTGAATCTGCACTCTGGCGCAACACCTCGTTGAGGTCGCATGAGTACACCTTCATGCCATAGCCCGCCATGACCTGTGTACTCAATGCCGGCGACTCTTCCTGCCCGACCGGAGGCAGCTGTGCCGCGTCGCCGATGAGCATCAGTCGGCAGTTGCGGCCTGAATAGACATAACGCACGAGGTCGTCGAGCAGACAACCCATACCAAAGACAGTGGCTGAAGGAGCCGAATTGGCAATCATCGACGCCTCGTCGACGATGAAGAGTGTGTCGGTGTGGAGGTTGTCGTTCAGCCGATAGGTGGCATCGGCCATGCTCACTCCCACCATGCTGCGGTAGATACGGCGGTGGATGGTGAAAGCCTGCACTTCGGCATTCTTGCTCTGGCAAGCGTCTCCTGTCGTCGCCGAGCGCAACGAAAACACTTTTGCAGCACGGCCCGTGGGAGCCAGCAACACCGTCTTCTGCCCAAGGGTCCTCAATGCCCTGACGATAGCTCCGGCCAACGATGTCTTGCCCGTTCCGGCGCAGCCTCGCATCATCATCACGGTATGGTTATCCCTGTCAGTCAGAAAGAGACAGAACTGACGGATGGCCTGTTCTTGCTCGCGTGTGGGAACAAAGCCGAATGTCTTTCGGATATGGCTGGATAATTCTTCGAGTGTCATATCTCTTTAACGCGAAACATGCCCTTTTTATTGTGTCCGCATGAAGAATTATTCATAAAATTCCGCCTTCCCACCCACTTTCTCAAAAAAAAACTGTATCTTTGCCCCCAGAAACTATAGATGCTATAGATACTATAGATTCTATAAATACTATAGCTACTATAAAAAACTATAAACAAAAAAGGATATGAAAGCAACAAAAACGAAACAAACAGTAGGCGTCATCACCTGCATGATGCTCCTGGCTTCGTGCACCACCCACTACCAGGTGACGGACATCAGCCGTAGCCGTGAGCTCATCGACAGCCGTTACGACACGCCCACCGACCAACAGGCCGACCAGTTCATGAAACCATACAAACATGTGGTCGACAGCATGATGGGCCCCGTCATGGGACAGGTGGCACGCTTCATGGCGGCCAGCCGCCCGGAGAGCGAGCTGTCCAACCTCTTGGCCGACATCCTCGTTTGGGCGGGCGAGAAATATGGCGAGAAGCCCGACTTCGGGTTGTACAACATGGGGGGCATCCGTGCTGCTCTGGCCAAGGGCGACGTGACGTATGGCGATGTGCTCGAAGTGGCACCCTTCGAAAACAAGATCTGCTTCTGCACACTCACGGGCGAGAAGCTCATGGAGCTGTTCCGCCAAGTGGCCTCAACGGGCGGAGAAGCGGTGAGCAAGGGTGTCCGTCTGGTCGTCAACAGTCAGCATGAGCTCGTTTCAGCACGTCTGCACGGCAAAGAGATAGACCCGAAAGCAAGCTACCGCATCGCCACCATCGACTATGTCGCTCAGGGCAACGACAAGATGCTGGCCTTCAAGGACAAGACCGCCGTCAACTCACCACAGGAGGTGAGCAACAACCTACGCTTCATCATCATGGACTTCTTCCGCGAACAGACGGCCAAAGGCATCGTCGTTGACAGCCAGATAGAAGGACGAATTACAATTGAGAATTGAGAATTGAGAATTAATAATTGATAATTGACATTATGAAGAGAGTATATATTATAATAGGTATAGTGATGTGTTCGCTTGTTGCGAACGCTCAGAAGCAGCTCACCATCCTGCACACTAATGACACGCACAGCACCATCTACCCGCTGAGCCCTAACCTGGCCGACACGGCGCTGGCCAACAGAGGTGGTTTCCTCCGACGCATCAACTTCCTGAAAGAGGAACGCCGCAAAGACCCCGACCTGCTGCTCTTCGACAGCGGCGACTTCTTCCAGGGATCGCCCTACTTCACCCTTTACAAGGGCGATGTCGAGATAGGGCTGATGAACATGATGGGCTACGATGCCGGCACCATCGGCAACCATGAGTTCGACTTCGGACTGGAGAACATGGCACGCATCTTCCGCAAGGCCAACTTCCCCATCGTCTGCTCCAACTACGACTTCACGGGCACACCCGTGGAAGGCCTGACCAAAGACTACGTCATCCTGAAACGTAAAGGTGTGAAAATTGGTGTTTTCGGACTATGCCCAAAAATGGAAGGGTTGGTGATGAAAGACAACTGCCAAGGAGTTGTCTACAAAGACCCCGTCGGGGAGGCACGCCGCGTGGTGAACATCCTCAAGCGGAAGAAGTGCGACATGATTGTCTGTATCTCACATCTCGGATGGGATATGCCGCTCAATGACACCGACGACATCCGCTTGGTGGAAGGCACACGCGACATCGACATCGTATTAGGCGGCCACTCGCACACCTACTTCGACGACCTGCGCTATGCCGACAACCTCGACGGCAAGGCTGTCCCCGTCGACCAGAACGGCAAGCATGCCATCTTCGTGGGCAAGATGACGGTCAGCCTCAGCAAGAAATAAGACCTGCGGACCTACTCGAAATGGAAGGTCAGGGCGATGAACTTCGTCTGCGCCTTGCTGACCGACTTCGAATAAGCCAACATATTCTTGTCTTTGATATTGTCGGCATGTTTCGTGTCGAGCGCATCCATCAGGCTGTAGCCGAACTTCAGCTCGGGGCGCAGTTTGAAGAAGGGGAGGTAGAAGTCGCAGCCGATACCCAGTTCTAAGTAGCAGTCGTAGCGTTTCAGCTTCAGGATGTCCGTATCCTTGCCCGAGAGATTGAGCATGGGGTTCAGTCCCGCCACGATATAGGGACGATGGTTGTTGAAGCGCTTGGCACTGTAGATGAGGTCGAGAGCCGTAGAGATATATACCGACTTCATCTCCTGATGCTCTTCTACGGGAGCACCGTCTTCCATCACGTCGGTGTAGTTGCGGAAGGTCAGGTGGCGTGTACCAAAATACATGGCAGGGGCGATACGGAAGGCGAAATAGGTACCCAGTCGGGCCTCGCCCAACACGCCAACATGGAAGCCGGCATCGAAGCGGTCCTGATCGCAGGCTATCACCTTCTCGGCCGACGAGCCCTCCTCCTCGTAGACAATCGTCTGCGGTCCCACATTCTGGAACTCTATGTCCTGGAAGTGGGTTCCCACCAACACGCCGAAGTGGAAGGGTCGAAGGTCGGTATATGGTCGGTTTTCTACTTTTCGTTCTTGCGCCTGCGCCTGTTCCACGAAGAAACAGGCCAGCGCGACGATGATGACAGATGCGATGGCTCTCTTCATTTCTTAATCTTATAACCTTATTATTATAACGCGAAAGTGGACTTTTTATTGTGTCAGAGGCCAAAAAATATTCATCAGATACCCGATATTCGGTGAAAGAATGTTAAACACCCGAAAAAACAATACCTAATAATAGGTACATTCAAAAAAAACTCCTATCTTTGCACCGTCATTTTAGATAACAAGAGTATTAACAAATAAAACAAAACAGTATTATGGCATACGTAATTGGTGAAGATTGTATCGCATGTGGAACATGTATTGATGAGTGCCCCGTTGGCGCAATTTCTGAGGGCGAGCGCTATTCTATCGACCCCGATGCTTGCACAGAGTGCGGCACCTGCGCTGGTGTTTGTCCTTCTGAGGCCATCAGCCTTCCCTAAGCATACGATTTAGCGAACAAGAAAAAGGCGCGCCGACCAGGGTCGGCGCGTTTTCTTTTTCGTCAGAACATCGACACGCAGGGGCATGCTTGCTGTGTCTTTGCGTTCTGAAAGACAAATGGTTTTATCGCCGCTGGCGGAAGAAGTCCTGCATCAGCTGCCGACATTCTTCTTCCAAGACGCCACCCACTATCTCGGCTTTCGGATGCAGCGCCTGGGGAGCATAGCGACGGTAGCCACGCTTCTCGTCGTCGCAGCCATAGACGATGCGCCGTATCTGCGCCCAACCGATGGCACCGGCACACATCACGCATGGTTCCACCGTGACATAGAGGGTGCAGTCGGTGAGATACTTCCCGCCCAACTCGTTGGCAGCCATCGTGATAGCCTGCATCTCGGCATGTGCCGTGACATCGTTCAGCGCCTCCGTCAGATTGTGCGAACGCGCAATGATACGGTCGCGGCACACGACGACACAGCCGATGGGAATCTCACCGCGCCTCAGTGCTTCTTGTGCCTCGTCGATTGCTCGGCGCATGAAGCCCTCGTCCTTCTGTCTTTGCTCAATTATCAATTTTCAATTGTCAATTATCAATTATCAATTGTCAATTATCAATTATCAATTATCAACGTATGTTACGTTTTCCGGCTTCCACTTGTCCTTCGGTGTGGGACTCTCAGCGGGATAGCCGATGAGGATAGTGCACAGCGGAACGAGGTTCTCGGGCAGGTTGAGCACCTTCGTCGTCATCTCCACGCGCTCCTTCATCGGATAGACACCGGTCCAAACAGCACCCAGTCCTAAGGCATGGGCAGCCAAGAGCAGGTTCTCCGTAGCGGCACTCGTGTCCTGAATCCAGTATTCACGAGCCTTCCCCTCCAATGCCTTGTCCATGTTGCCACAGACAACGACGACCAGTGCGGCACTGCGCACCATGTCGCCGCCACGCTGACTGGCATCGGCCAGACGGTTGATGGCCTCCTTCGTGTTCAGCACGTAGAAGTGCCACGGCTGCTTGTTCACTGCCGTCGGTGCTGCCATAGCCGCCCGGAGCAGCTGCTCCACCTTCTCCTGTTCCACAGGACGGTCCTGATACTGTCGGATGCTGGTGCGCGTCATGATACAGTTCAGCGCTTCGTTGTCTTCACCGTCGGTGGCGGCCTTTGTCATGGTGGCACCCAGCAACATCAGTGCCATACAAATCAATGTTTTCATCTTTTCTTCTTGTTTTGTGGGTTACATTATAGGTTCTTCTATATAACTGGTTATTACACTGCTTTGCAATAGGAGGCGACGTGTCTCACGTCGCAACAATCTGCTGGATAACGACGTGAGACACGTCGCCTCCTACTTGTGTGCTGCAAAGGTAAACATATTTTCTGAAACGGCCAAATCAACAGCCGAAAAAAGAATCGGCGTATGTCAAAATGCAAAATGCCATCCACATAGAACGGCGGCTTGGTAATACATCTTCATTAAATAATACTAAATCCTTTGCCGTGAAATAATTTTTTCTTACCTTTGCATCCGATTTTTAAAATACGTATTTTTTGACATCATAAAACAAAGCAATATGGCAAAAAGATTCGCCGAGCATACAGGCCTTGACCTGACAAAGACCAACAACGAAGTGCTTGAGATGTGGAACCGCACCGACGTCTTCCACCGCTCCATAACCGAACGCGAGGGACATCCCCAGTTCGTATTCTACGAGGGACCTCCCTCGGCTAACGGACACCCCGGTATCCACCACGTACTTGGCCGCGCCCTGAAAGACGCCTTCAACCGCTACAAGACGATGAAGGGCTACCAGGTGAAGCGTAAGGCTGGCTGGGACACCCACGGCCTGCCCGTAGAGCTGAGCGTAGAGAAACAGGAGGGCATCACCAAGGCGGACATCGTAGAGAATCTGGAGGCCAAGCGCGAGCGTGAGGCACAGGGCCATAAGGCCATCACCATCGAGGACTACAACAAGAAGTGCCGCGAGAACGTGATGATGTATACCAGCGAATGGCGTGAGCTCACCGAGAAGCTCGGCTTCTTCGTCGACCTTGACAATCCCTACATCACTTACGACAATAAATACATCGAGACCCTGTGGTGGCTGCTGAAACAGCTCTACCAGAAGGGGCTGCTCTATAAGGGCTACACCATACAGCCCTACTCGCCCGCTGCCGGCACAGGACTGTCGAGCCACGAGCTGAACCAGCCGGGATGCTACCGTGACGTGAAGGACACGACGGTGACGGCACAGTTCCGTATCACAGACCCGCGACCCGAGATGAACCAATGGGGAACGCCCGTCTTCCTCGCCTGGACGACCACACCGTGGACGCTGCCTTCGAACACCGCTCTCTGTGTGGGACCGCGCATCGACTATGTCTGCCTGCAGACCTACAACCCCTACAACGGCGAGAAGATCTCGGCCGTGATGGCAGCACCGCTCGTTGACAGCTACCTGAAGCCCGAGGGCGAGTTCGCTCCGATGGACGAGTTCAAACCCGGCGACAAGGTGATACCCTACCGCGTTGTCGGACAGTATAAAGGCAGCGACCTCGTCGGCATGCACTACCACCAGCTCATGCCGTGGGTGAAGCCCTGCGAGAAGTTGCAGGAGGGCAATCCCAAATGGATCACCGAATATGCCGAAGCGCATCAGGACAAACTCTTCAGCGTTGGCAAGGACCAGTTTGTCGAGATGGAAGAACTGGCCTTCCGCGTCATCCCTGGCGACTATGTGACGACCGACGACGGTACGGGCATCGTGCACATCGCACCAACCTTCGGTGCCGACGATGCCAAGGTGGCCAAGGATGCCGGTGTTCCGGCGCTCTTCCTTATTAATAAAGGCGGCGAGACGCGCCCGATGGTCGACCTGCAGGGTAAGTACTATGTGATGGACGAACTGGCCGAAGCCTTTGTTGAGGCCTGCGTCAATACAGACAACTACAGCCGCCACGCTGGCGACTATGTGAAGAATGCCTACGACCCGAAGTTCAACGTCAATGGCTACGACGAGAAGGCTGCCGCG
This sequence comes from Prevotella sp., assembly GCA_017635615.1. GTDB lineage: Bacteria > Bacteroidota > Bacteroidia > Bacteroidales > Bacteroidaceae > Prevotella. Next base: position 4,449 of record JAGBLC010000084.1, on the reverse strand, counting down.
AAGGCAGAAGACCTGAACATCGTCATCTGTATGGAGATGAAGCAGGAAGGCTCCGCCTATAAGATAGAGAAGCACGTACACAACTACCCGCACTGCTGGCGTACCGACAAGCCCGTGCTCTACTACCCGCTCGACTCGTGGTTCATCCGCTCGACGGCCTGCAAGGATCGCATGGTGGAACTGAACAAGACCATCAACTGGAAACCCGAATCGACTGGCACCGGACGCTTCGGCAACTGGCTCGAGAACCTGAACGACTGGAACCTCTCGCGCTCGCGCTTCTGGGGTACGCCGCTGCCCATCTGGCGCAACAAAGACACACGCGAAGAGCTTTGTATCGGTTCGGTAGAGGAACTCTACAACGAGATAGAGAAGAGTGTGGCCGCCGGCTGCATGGCAACTAACCCGCTCAAGGAGAAAGGTTTCGTGCCAGGCGACATGTCGCGCGCGAACTACGACCGCATCGACCTGCACCGCCCCTATGTCGACGACATCATCCTGGTGAGCGAGAGTGGCAAGCCGTTGCACCGCGAGAGCGACCTCATCGACGTGTGGTTCGACTCGGGTGCCATGCCTTACGCTCAGGCTCACTATCCCTTCGAGAACCGTGAGGCCATCGACAACGGAACGGCCTTCCCCGCCGACTTCATCAACGAGGGTGTCGACCAGACACGCGGATGGTTCTTCACGCTGCACGCCATCGGCACAATGTGCTTCGACAGTGTGGCCTTCAAGAACGTCATCTCCACCGGACTGGTGCTCGATGCGAAGGGCATCAAGATGTCGAAGCGTATCGGCAACGTCGTCAACCCCTTCCACGAGATAGAGCGCAACGGCGCTGATGCCGTGCGCTTCTACATGCTGACGAACACCCAGCCATGGGACAACCTGAAGTACGACCCGGCAGGCGTCGACGAGGTGCGCCGTAAGTTCTTCGGTACATTATATAATACGTATGGATTCTTCGCCCTCTATGCCAATGTTGACGGTTGGGAACCCTCTCACAACTCACCCCTCACCTCTAACCTCCCGGAAATAGACCGCTGGATTCTGTCGTGCCTGAACTCTTTGATCAAGGGTGTCGACGCTGCCTTGGCCGACTACGAACCGACACGCGCAGGCCGACTGATAGACGCTTTCGTCAACGACGACCTCTCCAACTGGTACGTACGTCTGAACCGCAAACGCTTCTGGGGCAAGGACATGAGCGACGACAAGCGAAGTGCCTACCAGACGCTCTTTACCTGCCTGATGACGGTGGCCAAGCTGCTGGCTCCCTTCGCTCCCTTCTATGCCGACCAGCTCTATAAGGACCTGGGCGGAGAGTTGGACAGCGTACATCTGGACACCTTCCCCACGGCCGACGAGACAGCGATCGACGAAGACCTCGAGGCTCGCATGCAGATGGCACAGAAGATTACATCGATGGTGCTCGCCCTGCGCCGCAAGGTGAACATCAAGGTGCGCCAGCCGCTGAAGAGCATCATGATACCTGCCGTCGACGAACAGCAGCGTAAGCATATCGAGGCCGTCAAAGACCTCATCATGAGCGAGGTGAATGTCAAGGAACTGAAGTTTGTGGAAGGTTCGGGCGTGCTGGTGAAGAAGGTGAAGTGCAACTTCCGCACCATGGGTAAGAAGTTCGGTAAGCTGATGAAGGGCATCGCCGCTGAGATGACGACCCTCTCGCAGGAACGTATCGCTCAGCTCGAAGAGCAGGGCTTCCTCGACCTCAACATCGAGGGAGAAGCCGTCAAGGTGGAGGCCGCCGATGTGGAGATCATCAGCGAGGATATCCCAGGATGGCTCGTCTCCAACGAAGGCAACCTGACGGTAGCCCTCGAGATAGAGCTCACCGACGAGCTGCGCCGCGAGGGTATGGCTCGCGAGCTCATCAACCGCATACAGAACCTGCGCAAGGACAACGGCTTCGAGATAACCGACCGCGTCCGCGTCTATCTCGGTGGCGCCAACGACTTCGTGCGCGAGGCTGTCAACGCCTTCGGCAAAGACATCGCCACCTCCGTCCTGGCCGACCAGATTATCTTCGAGGACAACGATGGCCCTGCCATCGACTTCGACGACTTCGAGATGAACATCAAGGTAGAGAAATGTTAATAGACTAATAGACTTAAATATTGTAAATCCTTAAATTGTCAAGAAGCATTATGGCAGAAAAGAAACGTTATAGCGACGAAGAACTCGAGGAGTTCAAAGCGATTATTGACGAGAAGCTGGCAACAGCACGCCACGACTATAATGAAATGATGCGCCAGCTGATGAACCTCGACGGCAACGATGTCGACGACACGTCGCCCACCTACAAGGTGCTCGAGGAAGGCAGTGCCACACAGAGTAAGGAAGACCTGATGCGCCAGGCCGGTCGCCTGCAGAAATTCATTCAAGGTCTCGAGGGTGCCCTGGTGCGCATACAGAACAAGACCTACGGCATCGACCGCATCACCGGCGAGCTGATTCCGAAAGGTCGCCTCCGCGCTGTGCCACACGCCACACTGAGCGTGGAGAGCAAGATGCAAGGAAAACATTAAAGCTGAAAATGAAGAAATCGCACGACGGCCGCCTGGCCGCCATCATCTTTGTCGCGTTGGTAGTCATTGACCAGGTCATCAAAATCCTGGTCAAGACCAATATGCGACTGCATGAGAGCCGCGAGGTGACATCGTGGTTCTATATCAACTTCGTGGAGAACAGCGGCATGGCCTTCGGTATGACGTTCATCAACAAGTATGTGTTGAGTTCGTTCCGCATCGTGGCCGTCATCGCCATCTGCTGGTATATCATGAAGCTCGTCAAGCGCAGTGCCTCGCGAGGCTATGTGGTTTGCCTGGCCATGATCATGGCTGGAGCGGCGGGGAACATCATCGACTGCATGTTCTACGGCATGATCTTCAGTGCCTCCCACTCGTTCGATGTCGCCTACATCGTTCCCTTCGGCTCGGGCTACGCTCCCTTCCTCCTGGGCAAGGTGGTCGACATGTTCTACTTCCCGCTGATAGAAACGACGTGGCCCCAGTGGATTCCCGTCTGGGGCGGACAACCCTTCGTCTTCTTCAGTCCGGTGTTCAACTTCGCCGACGCCTGCGTCTCGGTGGGTGTCGTCCTCTTGCTCATCTTCTACCGCAACGAGGTGAGCCATATCTTTGATGAAGGAAAGAAAGAGTCTCATGAAGAAGTTTAAACGAGGTACGGATTTTAGAGGTATGGATTTTCGAGGTACGAGGTACGAGGTACGTGGTACGAGAAATGTTAAGAGTGGCTGTTTTCAGCGCTTAAAGCTATTCTCGTAACTCGTACCTCGTACCTCGTACCTCGCATCCTGCATCTCGTACCTCGTACCTCGTACCTCGTACCTCGTTATCCTCCTCCTCGTCTCCTGCAAGCCCACGGTGCCCCGCGACTACCTGCAGCCCGACAAGATGGCAGACATCCTCTACGACTACCACCTGGCTGATGCGATGGCACAGGAGGAGGAAGGCGACAACCGCGCCTACGACTCACGGCTCTACAGGCTGGCAGCCCTGAAGAAACATGGTGTCAGCGAAGCCGACTTCGACTCGTCGATGGTCTATTATACGCGCCATGCCGACTGGTTGCACAAGATCTACGTGCAGGTGGCCGAGCGGATGGAGAAAGACGCTACAGCCCTCGGAGCCACTGTCAGCGACCTCAACAGAATGGCTGGCGTTGAGGGTGAAGCACTGAACATCTGGCCCGACGAAAGCTCGCTGGCCATGATGCCGATACCTCCCTACAACTATGTGCAGCACCGCATCGAAGCGGACACGGCTTTCCATGCGGGCGAACGCTTCACACTGAGCTTCGACACGCGGTTCGTCTTCCAAGAGGGTTCTCGCAATGCCATCGCACAGCTCGTCGTACGGTTCAACAACGACAGTGTCGCCACGCGGGTCATCCATATCTCGTCCGACAGCCACTACGACCTGGAGATTCTCGACAAAGGGAAGCGGGGCGTCAGCACCGTCGAGGCCCTTTTCTATCTCGACGCGGGGCGCAACGATGCACAGACTACGCTCAAGCTGCTGGTGCTGAACAACGTGAAGCTGCTCAAGGTGAAGTTGGAGGAGAAGAAGGACACCACCGATGTAGAGTCCAACAATACTGTTGGTCGCGACAGCCTGCGCGACAAGGCTACAGCCGACTCTGCCGCTATCGACGAACTGCAGACACGACCGCTCGCCCCCGGCCGACGACCACAGCCGATGGACGACCGGCCGCTTCCTCCGAACGGGAAGCCGCTCGAGATGAAGCACCGGCCGCAAGATATCCAAGTGAGGTGATTACTTTTGTTTCATGAACGAACGACTTCCACAACGCCGCATAGCAGCCCACCATGTCGTCGTCGACGGCCGGGACGAAGGCTGTTGTGTCGTGGTGTGCCTTCCCGATGGCACCGTCACGGACATTCAC
>JAGBLC010000004.1 GCA_017635615.1 Prevotella sp. | reverse complement strand
TTGCGGCGCTCGTCGGAGTTAGGACGATGCTTGTCGATGCAGTCGACGGAGAGTCCGTTGAACATGTAGAGCGGCCCCATCCATTCAGAGTCACGCTTGGCCAGATAGTCGTTGACGGTCACCACGTGCACACCGTTGCCGGTCAGGGCGTTCAGGAACACGGGCAGGGTGGCCACGAGAGTCTTACCTTCACCCGTTGCCATCTCGGCAATCTTACCCTGATGCAGGGCGATACCGCCGAAGAGCTGCACGTCGTAGTGCACCATTTCCCATTTCAGGTCGTTTCCACCAGCTGTCCAGTGGTTGTGGTAGATGGCCTTGTCGCCGTCGATGGTGATGAAGTCTTTCTTGGGGTCGGCAGCCAACTCGCGGTCGAAGTCGGTGGCTGTGACGATGGTCTCTTCGTTCTCGGCAAAGCGGCGTGCGGTCTCCTTCACAATGCTGAAGGCAACGGGCATCACCTCGTCGAGCGCCTTCTCGTAGATTTCGAGTGCCTCCTTGTCGAGTTTGTCAATTTGGTTGAAGATGGCCTCACGCTCATCGAGCGGTGTCTCTTCAATCGTGGCCTTTAATTCTTCTATCTTTTCCTTTTGCTCGCGTGCTGAGTCCTGTACATACTTCTGGATCTCCTTGGTTTTGGCACGGAGTTCGTCGTTGCTGAGAGCCTGGATGGCTGGATACGCTTTCTTCACTTCTTCAACAAGTGGTTGAATCAGTTTCATGTCGCGTGTAGATTTGTCACCGAAGAGTGACTTGAGGAAATTGTTGAAATTCATATTACTTTTTATTACTATTTCTGGCGGATAATTGATGTTATATTTATTGTACACACATGCGTATGTGCGTAAAACGGGTGCAAAGTTACTAAAATTTTTTATATAATCCGCTTATTTAGAGCTTTTTATGCTTTTAAATAAGGAATTTATAAGGGATGTCACTTAGAAAAGCGGCTCTGCAGTACAGGCATTCGGTGCTCTGATGCGGATGCACTTGGCAATGGTAGGTGCTATGCGGTCGACGCTGACGGGAAGTGTAATCTTCTCGGCATGTGTGCCGGCACCATAGAAAATGATGGGGAAGGGTATGAAGCCAGTGCGGGAGGTGAAGGTCTCCTGCGTGTCTTCGTTGAGCAGGCGCCATCCCGGGGCAACCTTGATAATGATGTCGCCACTCAAAATGGGGGAGAAGCCGTTGCGCAGTTTCAGAATGTCGTTGTTGCCTGCCAGAAGTCTTTCTGCCGTGTAGACATCGGCTACGCCAGCGTTCTGCACGAGGAAATCCTGAGACCTCTGCAACAGTTCCGAGGTGCTGATGCGCTTTTCCTCAATCAGTTTGCGGTTCAGGTACATCTCGTTGCCGAAGCAAGTCTCGACGTAACGGCCCTGCCCGTATATGGCCGAGAGGAACATGTTCAGGAGGTTGGCTGTGCGATTGATGTAGAACGTGCCGGTAGGAATGCGATATTGCGACAGGTCGCTTTCAGAATCGTCGGCATATCCGGTGCTGGTGACGACAAAGAGCACACGGTCGCTGCCCACAGCCTTTTCTATGCCCGTCACCAGGCGGCTGAGTGAGTTGTCCAACTGCATGTAGACACTCTCCATCTCCGTTTGCCAATCTGTCATGTTCCCGCCAGGCTTTGTCGAAGAGAGAGTTACTGAGAGCAGGTCGCTCACGTCGTCCTTACCCATGGCCGTATTGCTCACGACCTGAAGCGCCATACTTACGACGACGTCGTTTGTAAGTTGCTTGTTTTTAGCGAGTTCCTCCTTGATGGTTGAAGCTGTTTTCAGCCATTCCGGTGTGACGGCAGAGTAGTAGGTTGACGTGCGCCAGCGAGTATTGCTGTCGTCAATCCACAACGCACCATCGGCAGCATGTCCGGCTGACAGAATGGCGCATTCCTTGCTGGCTGCAACACTCCAGATGATGGCTGCTCCGTGGGAACTCACCTTCAGCTCGTCGCCGAAAGTAGAAGTCATCAGCCGGTGGGGAGAAGCAAAATGCTGAGGGTCGTCAACACAGAAAAGAGGTCGCAGCGTGCTGCGGTCGAGCCATCGGTTGCCAATGATGCCGTGATAGTAAGGCGTAGTGCCGGTGGCAATAGTAGCCGTAGCGGTAGCCCTGTCTACGGGTTCGAACGGATAGCTTGCAGCCTCATACACCATTCCTTTTCCTAATAGTTTGCGGAATCCGTCGGCGTTGTAGAGTGGGGTGAAGGCATCCAGATAGTCGGTTCGCAGCTGGTCAATAGTGATGTTGACAACCAATCTGGGTGCCAGCTGGAAGGCATTCAGCTCGGCGCCAGACAAAACGGCGATGATGAGTGCAAGATATCTATTCATGATTTACTTATTACGATTACAAAAAATGCGCTCTAAGCAACGTATGAGCAAAGATGATGCCAAAATGTTGGTACCCTCGGCATAGCATTGCAGAAGATTGCCTAAGAAGAACAGTACGAGGCACAGGGCGTAGGCGCTCCAGAACCAATGTACGCGATGTTTCCTTTCATTGCTGACGACTGGCCAGAGGCAGACGAGGGCCAGGGGGTTGAGCAGCAATATCTGCAGGTTGAGGTTCACGGTAGGATGCTGCGAGAAGATCATGGCCGTCAGAATGAGTCCGCCGATGCCTATGGCCCCCAGTAATAGCACGTCGAAGCCCCAGAACATCTTGTGCCGACGGTATTCGACAGCCGTCAGCAGAATAATGATGAGTGCCAGGATGATAGCGCAGGTGGTAGGGGTGAGCGGAAAGCTGCCAGCGTCTTTGCGGTCGAACATCGGGACGATGGTGCGGGCTTCGCCTGAAAGCAGGGGGATTTCTTCCCCATTGCTAACGTAAACACCTCGGTCGAAGTCCTCTTTCAGGTTGAAAGGCAGGAACTGCTGTTCCTCGACGGTGGTAGGCAGGTCGGCCTTGAACCCCAAGAGCAGGTCGTTGCCCACTGCCACCCACGGATGGCCTTCCGTGTATTGATGGGTGAGCTGGCGGAAGGTAGGGCCGTCGGGTTCCCGCTTGAAGTTGACGTCAACCCCTTTCCTGTAAGGCTTCAGCAGCATGTCGCGAGCACGGGTGGTGCAGTTGTCGTAGAAGAAGTTGTAGCGGTATTCGCGGTTCTCCGGGCGGTAGTTTTCTTCGATGGCATCGGCTATTTTCTGCTTGTCCTGTGGCGTGAGGTAGTTCAGCTGCTGCTCAATGATTCCGCGCTCTTCGTAGGCATAGGCGGCACAGAAATAGTCGAACGGCTGGATGCCCATCTCGTAGTCGGTGAGTCCGAAGATGAAGCGCAGCACGAAGTGAGGCTTCTGGAAATCGAACATGCCGTAGTTGACGGCAATGTCAATATTTTTGTCACGGTTGATGTAGTGGATGGCCGTATGTCCATAGAGGCTCCATGCCTCCTGACCCGGCTGGCAGGTGAGCAGGCTGAGCGTGATGGCTGAGTCGAGGTGTTGTTCGTCGGCTGTTGCCATATTGTTCGCAAAAGCGTTCAAGTTGCCCCCCAAAATGAGCAGCAACACCCCAAAAAGAAGTCTTAAAATACCTTTTAAATGTTTCACGATGCAAAAATACTTTATATTTTGCGATTATCGTGCGTTTATCTCGATTTTTTTCAATAATTTTGCATCCAAATTGGGAAAAAGAAAAGATTTGAACAAAAGTAAGTCATGAATAGAATGAAAAAGTTAGCTGTTTCCGTTATGCTTGGAGCCGTATGTGTTGCTTCATCAGCTCAGACGGTTTCGTCCACGCATAGTGGCACTAATTCGCCATATAGCCAGTTTGGCATCGGCGCCTTGTCCGAACAGGCAGGTGGAGTGGGCAGAGGCATGAATGGTTTGGGAGTGGCCTATCGCGACCACATTCAGGTGAACCATCTCAACCCTGCGTCCTATTCTGCTGTCGACTCGCTGACGTTTATCTTCGACGTTGGCCTGTCGGGTCAGCTCAGCAACTTCGAGGAAGGCAATAAGCGCGTCAACGCCAAGAGTGCCAGCTTCGACTATGCCGTGGCCAGTTTCAGGATGGCTCGCCACTTGGGTATGGGCTTCGGCGTGATTCCTATTTCGAACATAGGCTACAACTACAGCCTGACCAACCGAATCGGCACGAATAGCACAGCCTCCTACACCAGCCTTTACAAAGGGTCGGGTGGTCTTCACGAGGCATTCCTGGGCTTAGGATGGGAACCCTTCAAGGGCTTTTCCTTCGGTGTGAACGGTGGCTATCTCTGGGGTGGATACGACCGCTCGGTGGTCAATTCATACACCGAGGCCAGCACCTCGCTTTCGAAGTATTACTCGGCCGACGTGCGCAGCTATAAGCTTGACTTCGGTGTCCAGCTGACGTTGCCGCTTACAAAGAAAGACAAGGTGACCCTGGGTGCCACCTACGGGCTTGGCCATCAGATTGGCGGCAATCCTACCTGCCTGATTGTGTCGACCAACTCTACGACATCCGTTGCCGACACCACTTCCTATCCGCGCACGGGCAAGCTGCAGTTGGAGATTCCCACTACCATCGGTGCCGGCTTGATGTGGAACCATCGCAACAAGTGGAAGGTGGGAGCCGACTACGTCCTCCAGAAGTGGGGCAGCGTAAAGATGCCTGAATACATCTCTGAGAACGGGCAGACCGACTATCGCCTCACGGAAAACCACTTCTCCGACCTTCAGAAGGTGACGCTGGGTGCCGAGTATTGCCCCGACGAGAACAGCACGCGCCGCTATGTCAACCGAATCCGCTATCGCTTCGGTGTCTCCTATGCCTCGCCCTACCTGAAAATCAACGGTCAGGACGGCCCCAAGGAGTATAGCGCAAGCGTAGGTTTGGGAATACCTATTGTCAACGTGTGGAACAAGTACAACCGTTCTATCGTGAACGTCAGTTTCCAGTGGGTGCGCCAGGAGTCGAAGACATTCATCACCGAAAATATGTTCCGCATCAACATCGGCATCACGTTCAACGAGCGCTGGTTCGAGAAGTGGAAAGTTGAATAACGTCCTTTTTTCCCCTCCCGCTTTGAAACGATTCCCTATATTTATAGTAAGTCTGCTGGTGAGCATGTTCTTCGTTGGATGCGAAGAACAGAAGGAACACATTGCCCCCGCCATCAATCCGAAAGACTCGGTGCCCATGATGACGAGCTATGGCGTCAATGCGCTCATCTCCGATTCGGGTGTCATCAAATACCGCATCGTCACCGAGCAATGGGATTACAATCCGAACGTAGAGCCCTCACGTTCCATTTTCGAAAAGGGCGTCTTCCTCACCCAGTTCGACGAGAAGTTCCATGTGCAGTCCTACATACAATGCGACACGGCCTACAACTACGACAAGATGAAGCTGTGGGAACTGCGTGGACGCGTGCGCATCCTGACCAAAGACGGACTCCAGTACACCAGCGAGCAGCTCTTCTGGGATGAGGCGCGCCACGAACTCTATTCCCATGTGTTCTCCCGTCTGGTCACCCCTGATCGCACGTTGCAAGGCTCCTATTTCCGCAGCGACGAGCGCATGACCCACTATTACGTGTCAAACAGCAAGGGCTCCTTCGAGAAAGAAGATTTCGACGGCAGTTCCGACAAGTCGGCAGCCGACACCTCCTCTGTTCAGCAGCCCCAGCGCCAGATGTCCCGTCCGCAGCGTAAGTCAGGAATCTGAACTCTTTTTATATATATTAAATAAGGTATAATGGATCATCAAGTTGACATATCGCTCATCGTTGGTATACTGGTCACAATGGCGTTCTCAGCCTTCTTTTCCGGCATGGAGATAGCCTTTGTGTCAAGTAACCGCATGTTGGCAGAGATGGAAAAGGAAAAGAATCTCTCTCAGCGGTTGTTGTCAGTTTTCTATGCCCATCCCAACGGTTTCGTCAGCACCATGCTCGTGGGCAATAATATCGCGCTTGTCGTCTATGGCATCCTCATTGCCCGCCTCTTCGACAACACCATTTTTGCAGGCATGCAGCCCGGTTTCACCGTGCCGGCCGACACCATCCTCTCCACGTTCATCGTCCTGTTCACGGGAGAGTTCCTGCCCAAGACGCTCTTCAAGAGCAATCCCAACCGACTGCTGTCGTTCTTTGCCATTCCCGCCTATCTGTGCTACATCGTGCTGTGGCCCATCAGCAAGTTCTCGACGTTTGTCTCCAAACTCATGCTGCGCGTGCTGGGAGTGAAGATTGAGAAGGAAAACGAGGACGAAGAGTTCTCCAAAATCGACCTCGACTATCTTGTTCAGTCGAGCATCGACAGCGCCAAGAGCGAGGACGACATCGAAGACGAAGTAAAGATATTTCAGAACGCCCTTGATTTCGGCGACACCAAGGTGCGCGACTGCATGATACCCCGCACCGAGATAGTGGCCGTCGAGAAAGGCAGCACCATCGACGAGCTGCAGCAGAAGTTCGTTGAGAGCGGCCATTCCAAGCTGCTGGTGTACGAGGAAGACGTCGACCACATCATCGGATACATCCACTCCTCGGAGATGTTCCGCAATCCCCCTGATTGGCGGCAGACCATCCGCACCATGCCCTTCGTGCCCGAGACAATGGCAGCCCAGAAGATGATGCAGATATTCCTGCAGCAGAAGAAGTCGGTGGCCGTGGTCGTCGATGAGTTTGGAGGCACCAGCGGCATCGTCTCACTCGAGGACATTGTGGAGGAAATCTTCGGCGACATCGAGGACGAGCACGACAACTCCCACTACGTGGCCAAGCACCTCGAGAATGGCGAATACGTGCTCTCCGCACGCCTCGAAATCGACAAGGTCAACGAGATGTTCGACCTCGACCTGCCCGAAAGCGACGACTACATGACCGTGGGCGGACTCATCCTGCACGAATACCAGAGTTTCCCCAAGCTCAACGAAATCGTGAAGATAGGAAAGTTCGAGTTCCGCATCGTTAAAAATACAATGACAAAGATAGAATTAGTAAGGCTGAAAATCACAGAATGAGCAGGAAAAAGCACTCAAATGACGCCCGAAAACCGTTTTTTGAGTGAAAAAACTAAAAAACTTTCCTCATCAATCACTTATCTTCAATCTTTTTTGTATCTTTGTACGCTTTTTTGAGATAATAAACAAAAACAAGTAAATAAAAACATTAAAAAGTAATGGCAGCAATTGGAAAAATCAGAAGCTGGGGGCCAGTGCTCGTAAGTGTTATCGCACTGGCTCTGTTTGCATTCATCGCCGAAGAGGCAGTACGTTCATGCGAGTCATCCCGCAATGATCAGCGCCAGCAAGTCGGCTCAGTGTTAGGTGAAAAAATCAACGTGCAGGAGTTCCAGAAACTCGTTGATGAGTATCAGGAAGTCATCAAGATGCAGCAAGGACAGGACAACCTGTCTGAGGAGCAGCTCAATCAGGTGAAGGACGCCGTGTGGAACACATTCGTCCAGACCCGCATCATCGAGAACGAAGCTAAGAAGCTCGGTCTTACCGTGACGGATGCCGAAATGCAGGCCATCCTCAAGGAAGGTACCAACCCCATGCTCATGCAGACTCCGTTCGTCAACCAGCAGACCGGTCGCTTCGACGCCAACGCCCTGCAGAAGTTCCTGGCCGAATATAAGACCCAGCAGAGCACCAATCCTCAGCTGGCCCGCCAGTATGAGACCATCTATCGCTACTGGACATTCATCGAGAAGACCCTGCGCCAGCAGACCCTCGCCCAGAAGTTCCAGAGCCTGCTCGGCCACTGCCTGCTCTCCAACCCCGTCGAGGCCAAGATGGCTTTCGAAGCCGACAACACCGAGAGCAAAATCGAGCTCGCCTCCTTCCCCTACAGCAGCATTGCCGACGACAAGGTGCAGGTGAGCGATGCCGACCTCAAGGCTAAGTACGACGAGATGAAGAGCCGCTTCGCCCAGTATGTGGAGAGCCGCGACGTGAAGTTTGTCGACATCGAGGTGCAGGCTTCGGCCACCGACCGTGCCGAGATTCAGAAGCTCTTCCAGGGCTATCAGAAAGACCTCGCCGAGGCTGCCGACCCCACAGAAGTGGTTCGCAAGAGCACCTCGCTGGTTCCCTATCTGGGCCTCCCCGTGGCTAAAGAAGCATTCCCCTCCGACATCGCAGCACGCCTCGACTCCATGGGCGTAGGCGCCGTCTACGGTCCTATGGAAAGCAAGATGGACAACTCGCTCAACCTCATCAAGCTCGTTGCCAAGACCCAGCTGCCCGACTCCGTGCAGTATCGCCAGATTCAGGTGGGTGGTGCCACTCCCGACGAGGCCCACAAGCGTGCCGACTCCATCTTCAACGCGCTCAAGGCCGGTGCTGAGTTTGAGGCTCTTGCCAAGAAGTACGGCCAGACAGGCGAGAAGACCTGGCTCACCACACGTCAGTACCAGAGCGCTCCCTCCATGGACAACGACACCAAGGGCTACCTGATGTCGCTCAACACGATGGCTCCCAACGAGCTGAAGAACATCAGCCTCACCCAGGGCAACATCATCGTCCAGGTGCTCGACCGTAAGAACTTCATCACGAAGTACACCGCAGCCGTTGTGAAGAAGACCATCGACTTCTCGAAGGACACCTACAACGCAGCCTACAACAAGTTCAGCTCCTTCGTCAGCGCCAACCGTACTGCCGACGACATCGTGAAGAACGCCCCCAAGAGCGGCTATCAGGTGCAGGAGCGCAAGGACGTCACCACCGCCGAGCACTATCTGGCCAACATCCGTGGCACTCGCGAAGCCCTGAAGTGGCTCTTCGAGGCTAAGGAAGGCGACATCTCGCCCATGTACGAGTGCGGCGACAACAACCACCTCCTCGTGGTTGTGCTCGACAAGATTCACAAGGCCGGCAGCCGCGGCCTCGACGAGGAGCAGGTGAAGGAGTTCGTCAAGCAGGAAGTGCTGAAGGACAAGAAGGCCGAGCAGCTGCTTGCCAAGGCTAAGGACATCAAGAGCATTGCCGATGCCAAGGCCAAGGGTGCCAGCGTCGACTCTGTCAGCCAGATCACGTTCTCTGCTCCCGTCTTCATCGCCTCCACCGGTGCCAGCGAGCCCTCTCTGAGCGGTGCTGTGGCAGCCACCGCCAAGGGTGCTTTCTCGAAGGCTCCCGTGAAGGGCAATGCCGGTGTCTACGTCTTCCAGGTGGTCGACAAGGTCAACCGCGACGTGAAGTACGATGCCAAGGCTCAGGAAGAGAAGATGCGCCAGCGTGCCATGCAGTACGCCAGCCAGTTCACCAACGAGCTCTATCGTAAGGCCAACGTCACCGACAACCGCTATCTCTTCTTCTAATAGCCCCAAACGGGACACCCCTCCCGTTTTTTCATCCCCCAACAAAAAAGGTCCCGGTGCCCAGTGCATCGGGATCTTTCGTTTGTTTTATCCTCCCAATTCAGTCTTGCTTGGTGAAACCATAGGGGAAGAGAGGAGTAGGGGGAGGACTGCGTGCAATTTGCAGCCTTGCAGCCTTTCACCTTTCACCCCTCCCTTATGTCAGCTTACGGTACTTGCCCTTTTATTTCATACGGCAAAGGGATTGGCGGAAAAAAATGGCAGTGGAAAGGTTGCAAGGCTGCAAAGCTGCAAACTGCATGACGTTTTTTTCGACGGCGAGATGAGAAGAGTAAGGAAAATATTGTATAATATTTATATAACTAATTGATATATAATAAATTACACTATTATAATATACATTTTTTAACTTCTCTTCCGTCCTTCACTAAAAAAACGCATGCAATTTGCAGCTTTGCAGCCCAGCTTCACGCGCAAGAGGCGTGCTCCGTAAGTTGCAGAGCTATGCTCAGTAGGATAGATAGCTATGCGCTGGAGGATAGAGAGCTATGCGCTGGAGGATAGAGAGCAGTGCTCCGGAGGATAGAGAGCTATGCGCTGGAGGATCGGGAACGGTGCTCCACAGGATAGAGAGCATTGGGGCGTGCCGTTAGGTACGCGATAAGGGGGAAGGAGCCTCTCCCCCGCCCCCTCCCCTGCAGGGAGGGGAGGAACCATCAGAAACAGGCGTGCCGTTAGTTACGCAATTTGGGTAGCCAGCCGTTTCAACGGCTGGTATAACGGGGGTGTAATTAGTTGCGGTGTGCCGTAGGTACATCGACATAAGAGGAATATGAGGGAAAGGGGCAGATAATGTCGCGTACCTATAGGCACGCTAGCTTGTGTGGGGGATGCCGTTACCAGCCAATGAATTGGCTGGCTACTCCTATCCCGTCCCTACGGGACTTTTGCATGCTGCACAGCCCCAAATCCCGTTCCTATGGGACTCTTACATGCTACACAGCCCATCATCTCGTTCCTACGTGACTTTTGCATGCTGCACAGCCCCAAAATCTCGTTCCTATGGGACTCTTACATGCTACACAGCCCATCATCTCGTCCCTACGGGACTTTTACACGCGCTAAGACTGCCCATGTCGCGTATCTGAAGGCACGCCTTTCCCCTGCTGGCGTATGTCGTGAGGGGGCATTTGGAGGGTGTGGAAGCATGCTCTGCATGGCGTGGATGGGTGTTCTTCATGGTGTGGAAGGGTGCTCTGCATGATGTGGAAGGGTGCTCTGCATGGTGTGGATGGGTGTTCTGCATGGTGTGTGAGGGGTGTTCTGCATGGTGTGGATGGGTGTTCTGCATGGTGTGTGAGGGGGGCATTTGTAGGGGCATGAAAAAGCCCTCCGTTGAAGGGGGAGGGCTGTTGTATTCTATAATAAAGAAAGAGGGGGGAGTTAGTATTCTTCGTCGTCGCTGACTTCTGCGGCATCGAGGCTCAGGTCGTCGGGGTCGGTCTCGAAGGTGGTGCGATAGCTTTCCTCGGTGAGCTTGTCGTCATCGAAGTCGTCGTCGTCGTCATCGTCGTATTCGTCCTCGCGCTCCTCAATGGCCTCGTCGTCGAGTTCCTCTTCGTCCTCGCTCATTTCCTCTTCGTACTTCATCTTGGGTTTCTCCACCATGGGCTTCTTCTTGGCGAAGATGGCTTCTACCCACGTGCCCTTGGGAATCTCGAGCACGTCGAACCCGTCGTCCACTTTCTTCTCGTACATGCCGCCTGACTTGTGAAGTCGGTCCTGGGGCAGGGTGGTGGTGCTGATTTCGAAGCCGCTCTCGATGATGTCCTGTATGCTCTGTGAGAGCGAGTCCCAGCCTCCTCCGAAGTTGCGGTCGAGCACTTCCAGGAGCTTGGCGGCTGAAATGTGGCGAATGTTTTCGTAGGTGAGGTCGGTGACTCTCATGATGGGGCGCTTCTTGAGTGCCAGCTTCAGGCGGGTGTTCTCGTCGAGCTTGATGGTTCCGATTTTGAATCCTCGGTCTTCGTATTTCTTGAGTACTTCGGGCTTGTCGACCTTCACTTCTTCCATTTCGAAGGCACTGCGCACGATGTCCATGTAGTGGCGATAGTTCTCCTTGAGGTCGGCATCTCTCTCTGCGGCCTCATACATGCGGAAGATGTCGTTTTCCTGGATATCCCACACACAGCTCTTGTTAAGTGTTTTCAGGGTGATGGTTTTTTGTTCCTGATTGTTCTGCTCCTGTTTTTTT
>JAGBLC010000083.1 GCA_017635615.1 Prevotella sp. | reverse complement strand
GTCGAGGGCAAACCATGTGTCGCCGGGGCCTTCGGCTCCCTGCACGGCATAATAATACTTAGCCTCGAAGGGCTGCTGGTAAACTTGGCCAAAGGGGATGATCACCTTGGCTTGTGCGGCCAGACTTCCCACTATCGTGAGCAGCAGAACGGCCATTCTGTAAGAAAGGATGGTCTTTTTCATTGCTTTATTGTTTTTTTTGATTTGAGATTGTTTCGGTATGGGTTTTCTTGATTGCAAAATGTTGGCCAGAGAGAGGCGGAACAGCTGTCGCTGCAGCCTGTTTCCGTTTAAGAATGTTTCATGGGGGCAAATATAAGCAATCTTTTTGAAATAACCAAACAATTGTTGGGATTTTTGCCTTTTTTCTTTATAATTCATGCCGATACCTCATTCGAAGGATTAGAGTGCCATCTTCGGCAAGCTCAGCGATAATTTCTGGCAAGCTTGGGAACTATTCATCAGGAAGCGTCGCCTCCTACGCTGCCACCTATGTGCTGTTGCGGGCGGAAACGCTGTTCCGCCCCTACAATGGCGCCAACGTAGGAGGTCACGCTTCCTATCGTGACACCTGCCACCTATGCACCACTTATGCGCTGTTGCGACGCTGGGAAGCGTCGCCTCCTACGGTGCCACTTATGCGCTGTTGCGACGCTGGGAAGCGTCGCCTCCTACATGTTGCCCCAAATGGTGAGGTGTGTGGTGAGATGTTTGGCTAACACCTCACCATCCGAAACCCGCATGAACAAAGGGATTCCGGATGTTTTGGTGAGGTGCTGGGAAGTTTAGAGATTGTTCAGCAGCGGAGCCTTGCCGTCGGCGATGAGCTTCAAGACGAGCTCGCCGAAGAGCGTGTTCTGCCAGGCAAACCAGGGGCGGGTGAAGTTGGTGGCGTCGTCCTTGTTGAACGACTCATGGATGAAGCCCATGCCTGCGTCAGTCTTGAGCAGGGTACGCATGCACCAACGAATCTCGTCGTCGTCCTGCGAGGTGAAGCACTTCATCATGATGGACATAGGCCATACCATGTCGTAGCCGATGTGCGGACCGCCGATGCCCTCGCCTGCCTTGCCCCGGAAGAACCAGGGGTTGTCTTCGCTCCACACGAAGCGGCGGGTGTTCTGGTAGATGGGGTCGTCGAGGGGTACGTCGCCAAGATAGCCCATTCCCAGCAGGCTGGGCACGTTGGCATCGTCCATCAGCAGACGGTTGCCGAAACCGTCTACCTCGAAGGCGTAGATCTTGCCATACTTCGGATGGTCAACGACGGCGTACTGCTTCAGGGCCTGCTCCACCTCGTCGGCCAGGGTGCGGCAGTCGGAGGCTAATTTCGAGGGTGCGGGGGTGCGGGGGTGCGGGGGTGCGAGATTACTATTCACCTTCTCGAGTATCTCGGCTGCCTTGCGGAGCGATGAGACGGCCATGAAGTTGGACGGCACGAGGAAGGGTAGGGAGGTGCGGTCGTCGCTGGGACGGAAGACGGAGGCGATGAGTCCTACTGGCTTCACCGGCGCGCCGTAGCCCTGCCAGCCTACGGTGTCGTAGGTGCGGTCGGTCATGCGGAAGAAGTGATAGGGGCCGCGGTTCTCCTTACGTTGCTGCTCGTGGAAGGTGAGCAGGATGTTCTGGATGGCTTCCATCCAGATGTCGCCGAAGATAGAGCTGTCGCCCGTCACCTGCCAGTACCAATATGCCAGACGGATGGGATAGCACAGCGAGTCGATTTCGTACTTACGCTCGAAGACGTCGGGCTGCATGTCGGTGGCGTCGCTCTGCCATCCGGCTCCCGTCGGACCGTCGTTGAAGGCATTGGCATAGCGGTCGATGTTGATGCACTTCAGCTGGCGCAGGATGACGCCGCGGAGCATCTTCTTCAGTCGGGGATCGTCGTTGGCCAGCTGGACGTAAGGCCACACCTGTGCACCAGAGTCGCGCAGCCACATGGCCGGTATGTCGCCCGTATAGACGAAGGTGTCGTCCTCGCCGTCGATGACGCGGTAATGGACAGTCGATTCCAGCGTGTTGGGGAAGCAGTTGGCAAACATCCATGCCAGACGGGGATTGCCGCTGAGCAGCTGTTGTACCTCCTTGATCTTCTTCTCTACGGCCGTAGAGATAAAGAGACGTTCCTCTACGGGCGGCCGCTTCGATTTGTATACTTTGGTGTTGTCGGGCACCACGCTGGTGTAGCGGTTGTTGATGTCTACCTCAGCATTGACCTGGGCGTGGAGCGTCGTTGCCCCTGCCGTTAGCAGAGCTGCGACGGCGAGCAGTTTGGGTGTTTTCGATTTCAACATAGTCGTTATTGTTTTTGAGAGTTGTTTTGATTGCGATTACTTCCCGTCGGTGGCATAATAGACGAAGAACGTGAAAACCAGGATGATGGTTGTCAGTATGACGAAGGCGATGATGGCCGACAGGATGATATAACCCAGCACCCGCATCTTGGAGAATCCGGAGAACTGGCGGAAAGCCACGAAGACCATTAGCACCGTGAGGCATTTGATGATGAACGAATTGAACACAGCGCCGATGACGGAGTAGATGCTGACCATATTCGACGTGTAGACCATCGCCACGATAAATTCGGAGAATCGGAGGTCGGGGATGGTGGGCGACTTCCGGAAGAAGATGAACAGCGGTGCGGCGATGAGCAGCAGGAACAGGAGCGAGGTGATGGCAGGGCTTCTTTCCTGAAGATTGTCGATGAAGTTGGCAACAGAAGCGATGGCATTCAACACTAAGTCTTTATGCTGCCCGGCTTTCGTCTCCGATGTGTCATTCGTTGTCGCTACCTCGACTTTCGCATCCTCTTTCTTCTCCTCTGGAGCGAAGCTGAAGCCGTGTTCGACGAGCAGCGTAAGGGCTGTCAGCAAGAAGAACATCTTGAACGGAGGGAAGTAGGCCGACTGCATGCCGCAGATGTAGTCGCGAATCATGTAGCCCGGTCGGAACAGAAGGTCGCGGATGGTGTGGTACATGCCGCGGTTGCCCATGCCCCAGACGTCTAAGAAGAGCAGGAACGCCTTCTTGAAGGAGAACCGCCCTATGCGTGCCGACTGCCCGCAGCGTGGGCAGAAGTTGCCCGTGAACTCCGTGGCGCACGAACAACAGGTGTGCCGCTCCGTCGAGAGCGGCGCCACCTCGTGGGGCTTATGTTGCCAGATGCGGAAAGCTCTCCGCCAGACGGCCCGTTTGTGCTTGTCTCTGATAATGCTGAGCGCCTTCATATCTTTCGTTGCTCGTACCTCTAATAATCGCACCTCGTACCTCGTACCTCGAATAACCTTACCTCGAAACTCGAAACCTAAGGTCTGTCCTTCGCTTTCGTACCCCATGCAGAGGGCTTCGGACCCATCTGCAGTTCGAGCGTACCACCGCGAACGATATCCTGGAACATCAGGTACGACCGTGTGTAGGGCTTGCCGTTGAGGCGCGCACTCTGCACGTAGATGTTGTCGCAGCTGTTGTCCAGGGCCTTCACCGTGAAGGTCTTGCCATTGCCAACGTTCATGGTGATGCCCTTGAAGAGCGGCGAACCGATGATGAACTTGCCGCCGGCAGGTTCCACCTGATAGAGTCCCATCGAAGAGAGTACGTACCATGCCGACATCTGGCCTACGTCTTCGTTGCCCGAGAGGCCGTCGAAGTCGTTGAAGTACATCTCGTGCATGGTCTGTCGCAGCAGACGGGCACCCTTCCAGGGCTGTCCCACGTAGTTGTACATATATAATATATGGTGCGAAGGCTCGTTGCCGTGGGCATACTGACCGATGAGACCGCTGATGTCGGGCGATGCTTCTGCTCCCATGTCGCCCGATGCGATGAAGAGCGAGTCGAACTTCTCGACGAAAGGTTTCTCGCCGCCGAAGCAGCTAACCAGTCCGTGAACGTCGTGGGGCACGAGCCAAGTGTACTGCCAGGCGTTGCCCTCGGTGTAGTCGTCCTGACGGTGTACGGCTCCGAAGGGGTTGAAAGGCTCGCGGAACTTACCGTCGCTGCCCTTACCACGCATGAAGCCCGTCTTCGGGTCGAAATATTTCTTGTACGACATCGAGCGGTCGAAGAAATATTTGTAGTCGGCCTTCTTGCCCAACTGCTTTGCCACTTGAGCCACACACCAGTCGGCCAAAGCATATTCCAAACCTTTGGCAACGGTCTCGAAGGTGGGATCCTTGTCGTATGGTATATAGCCATATTGCTTCAGCTGAGCCATTCCGCGCTCGTCGAGCATAGCCGAAGTCTTCATGGCCTCGAGGGCCAGTGCCTTGTCTTCTACGAATCCCTTCAGCACCATGTCGGCCAGAACGGGGATACCCGGATTGCCCACCATGCAGTCGGTCTCGTTGCCCATCAGATGCCAGACAGGCAGCTTGCCTTGCTGCTTGTAGATGTTGAGGAAGGTCTGTGCCAGGTCGGCCTGCTTCTCGGGATGGATAAGCGTCATGAGCGGGTAGGCTGCGCGGTAGGTATCCCAGAGCGAGAAGGTGGTATAGTTGGTGAAGTCGCCTTGGTGTACCTGTCCGTCGGCACCGCGATAGCGTCCGGTAACATCGCTGAACACCGAGGGAGCCGTCATCGTGTGATAAAGGGCTGTGTAGAAGATGGTGCGCGCGTCGTCGTCGTCGGTGTCGATGTCTATCTTGCCCAGTTCGTCGTTCCAGGCTTCGTCGGCAGCCTTGACAGTGGCGTTGAAGTCCCATCCGGGCAGCTCAGCCTGCAGGTTGGCCTTGGCATCGTCGATGCTCACGGCCGAGAGACCGCACTTGATGAGCACAGGCTTCGAGACGTCCTCGATGATGAACACACCGAGCGTGTCGCCTACCTGCTTCTTCACCTTCAGCGGGGTGGAGAACTCTGCGGCGAAGTAGACCCACTGGTCGTTGGCCCATCCTTTTGAACGGCGGAAACCTGTTATCATCGTCGGCGATTCGAGTGTCATCCGGCTTTCGCTGACGTGGTCCCAACCGATGCCTTGTGCCAGGTTGAGGGCTATCATGCCCCGACTGTTGTCTGCCCCGAAGGTGTAGCGTTGGAAGCCCACGCGCTTGGTGGCCGTCAGTTCAACAAAGACGTTCGGTTCGCTGAGCTTGATGCTATAGTAGCCAGGACGCACAAACTCGTTCTGGTGAGCAAACTTCACTTCTGTCTGGCAGCAATGCTTCACAGGCAGGAAGGCAATGTCGCCCAGGTCGCCGATGCCCGTTCCGCTGAGGTGTTGATGGCCGAAGCCCACAAGGATGGAGTCGCTGATGTGGTAGCCCGAACACCAGTCCCATCCGTGGGTGTGCTCGGTAGGTCCCAGCTGCACATAGCCGAAGGG
>JAGBLC010000082.1 GCA_017635615.1 Prevotella sp. | reverse complement strand
CTTATGGGATGGCTATCAGGCCTTCGAGCTGTCCGAAGATAGGCTTGCGGGTGGCCTGAAGAATCTCCTTGCTGTCGAAGACGAAGGCCACGATGTGCATCATGCTGGGGTTCCACCCGTCGGCGAGTGTTGTGGTGTAGCTGACTTCTTTCTCACCGCCGTTAGCCGTGAGGTTGAACGTGTCGCCGAAGGCATCGTTGGTCATCGACGTGCGGAACACATGGTTGTGGACATATTCGCGATTGGTCGAGCCGTCGCCCAGCATCTGCATGTCGACGATGCCATCCTCCGTGAGCCAGAGTTGCAGTTTGCAGTTGACATCCTCGACGGTAGAGCCAATGACCTTCACCGTCAGCTGGCGTGTTGCTTCGTCGTACGTGCGCTCGATGTTGAGCGTCACGGGAGTTGACTGACTCAGTGCGGCACTGACCTGAGCACCGTACTTCTGCGGATCGTAGACAGGAGCACCACGGTTGATCATGGCTCCTGGCTGTGCTTCAATCTTCCAATAGTCGTAATACTGGTTGCCCGTTTCTGTGGCCAGCGAGAGCAGTCGGCCGTTGGGCATCTTGCCAAAGGGTCCGCTGTGGATGCCCACGGCGATGAGGGTGTCGGCACCGTAGTGCTCCTGCAGCTTCTCTATCTCGGCAGTGGCGGCCGGGCAGTTGACACAACGTTGTCCGGTGAAGTCTTCTATCACCGTGCAGCGTGCCACCTCTGGCGGCTTGACATAGACGAGGCGGTCTTGCTCGGCCACTTCGTCGCAGCCGGTAAGCGCCATGAGGGCAAAGGCCATCGAGGCCAATATCTTTGTTGTTTTCATTGTTTTGCTTCTACGATATTTCACCTTACAATTCTCTAATTCTTTAATTTTCTAATTCTTTAATTCTCTAATTCTCTAAAAAGCGTAGGTATAGTTGAGCGTAACGCCCTTGCTGGCCGGCACATAGCGGCAGACGCCACCCGAGCAGTTGAAGCCAGCACGTGTGCGTCCGTAGCCCAGCTGCAGGCGATGGCTTGCTTTGTTGAAGGTGACGAAGCCCTGGTAGTAGTGGATATGTGTGGAGCCAACGTTGTACATGTCCTGTACGGTAATCATCCAGTTGGGCAGCAACGACAGCTCGAGCAGCCCGAAGGCCCAGTCGCCCTCGTCGTCGTCGGTGAAGAGATACTGTGCCTCGCCGCGCAGCGTCACCTTCTTCGAGAACTGATACTTCGCGTCGGCCACGATGATGTCCGAGTGGATCATGCCACCCTCACCCTCTACGACCGTCTTGTTGTAGAACTGGTTCATGTACATCAGGTTGAGCTTGAACTGCTTCGACAGCTTCTTGCTCAGCTGGATGTTCAGGTCTTGATAGTAGGTCTGGTTGCCCCATTTCCAGAAAGCCGATCCGTAGCCGTTGGTGGCGTGGGCGTCGGTTCCCTCGTAGATGTTCTTGTCGATGGCATGTACATGCGAGAAGTTCACCTTCACGTTGGTGCCATACTTACCGCCCAAGAGCGTGTTCTTCTTGAAGATGTAGCCCACTTCAGCCTGATAGGCCCACTCGCCGAGGGGCTGTGTGGCGTAGGGATAGAGGGCTGCCAGGGCGTAGGTATGGTCGAGGGTGAAAGCCGGCAGGTGGTTGATGAACGACGACGTGCCGTTCATGGCCCTGCGGCTGCGCGACGACATGTTGTCCGAGCGCTTCGCCTGCAGCAGCACGCTCATGCCTCGTTTCGAGTAGCTTGTCGAGAGCATGGCCACATAGCCGCGGCGGTAGATGTAGTTGTTGTCGAACGACGGGTCTTGCGTCTTCTGTGCATACTCGGCCAGGATGGTGAAGTTGCCCTTCTGCAGGCGCGAGCGGACATCAAAGCTGTTGACGTTCTGCGGCAGCACCTTGCGGTGTGTCGGGTCGGCCATGATGATGTCGTCCTTGGTACTCTCATGCTTGTTGACATACGAGGCGCCGAGGGTGAGGTAGGTGCCCGACTCCTGCATTTTGCGGCTCCACTGGTCGACATTCAGCTCCATGTCGGCACCCGAGACGAGCGCCTTGTTCCAGTCCCAGTAGCGGCGTTGCAGTCCGGTAAGCATCTTGATGTTGACACCTTTCACCAGGTGGAGGTTCATGCGAGCGCCGAGCAGCGAGTTGTCGATGCCGAGCGAGCGCTCCTCGTAGGTGCGGAGGATAAATCCCGAGCCGAACTGTTCGTAGAAGGTGCCGAGCGTCATGTCGGCCTTCTCGTTGCCGCCCTTAATATAGAAATGTGGAACACCCCAGCCCTTGAAATCGTTCTCGAATCCGGGCAGCGGATATTCCATAAACTCCACGCGGGCACCGGCCTCGACGTATTTGCTGCGCAGTCGCGCCTCGGCATACGTATTGGTCAGCCCCCAGTCTTTATACTCTCCCGTGCCGATGGCCTCGTCCTCCTGCGGGATGAGGATGTCGCTCTGGATGCTTCCGGTCACGGTCACCTTATTGGCATCGTCGGTCTGTGCCGATGCCATGAGGGCAAAGGCCAGACCGGCGACGATTGTTAATGTTTTTTTATTCATGGCTTTTATGTTTGTCGTTATTCAACGCTGACGTTATTCGTGATAACGACACTTGTCAATTCACCAGTTCGCGAACTTTCTCGATGAGCTCTTCTTCAGCGCCGTCGGCATAGCCGTTGTGGCGGTAGACGATGTTTCCCTTGCCGTCGACCACCATGGTGTAAGGTATGGTGACGATGCCTAAGGAGTTCTTGAAGTCGCTGTTCGGGTCGAGCAGCACGTCGTATTCCCATCCGTGGTTGTCGACGAGGGGCTTCACCTTGTTGATGTTGTGAGCCTGGTCGATACTGATGGCGATGAGCTTGACGCCCGTCTCTTCCACCCATTCGTCGTAGACCTCGCTGATGGCGTCGAGCTCGCGGTTGCAGGGCTTGCACCATGTGGCGAAGAAGTCGATGATGACGGGCTTGCCGCCATTGAGGTTGGCCAGTGTGTCGGTGCGTACTTCCTTACCGTCCATGCTCTTCAGGACAAAGGCGGGCAACTGAGCCTGTACCGTCTGGCAGAGGCCTAAAAATGCAATCATCATTGCTAAAGCGTAATTCTTCATGATTTTAATCGGATTAAGTTTGTTATTGATAATTATCGTGCAAATATAGTTATGATTTTTCACACGGGCAAACATGTGTTCGAAAAACTTGCATATTTTGTCAATAATTAACGAATCATTAATGAGTTGTAACCATTCAGCGAATAATACTAAGGAGTGCCCTGTCGGGCAGAAATCCAACAAATCTATTCAAATCTGTCAAATCTTTATTTTTTGCCATAGGGATTTGTTTGATTTGTAAAGATTTGAAAGATTTCTCGCCGTAGGCGACTCAAAAAAGATGATTCGCTGAATAGTTACAATGAGTTGGCCGATCTGTAACTATTCAGACCTCATGACCATGAGCCAACGTAGGAGGCGACGCATCCTTGCGTCGCAACAGCGCATAGAGTTATTTGTTTGAAAGTGTACACAACACCTCTCCAAAAGGCTCCTGGTCCCTTTTTTTACAGAGAGCAATGGGTGGTGATGTAATCGTAAAGCACCTCACCAGACGTCTCACCAAACATTTCAATGTGAAGCGAGTTCGTATCTATGGGTATTCTGGCGAGTAGTGTGGTGATATGATGATGAGAAACCCCACCATTGGCGTATACGATAAACAAAACGGTTAATAACTATTTGGTGAGGAGTTGAATCATTTCTCGATATCACTGTTTTGAATAGACGTTGTACAGTTCACTAGGGATAGTCTGCATTGTTGTTGCAGACTATCCCTGAGTCGGTCAAAGATAATCTCTGAATAGGTTATATACTATCTCTGATGCCGTCAGCAATCATCTCTTTGAAGCGAAAGTTGACACTACACGTTATATTCCCGATACTCTCTTGATTCAGAAACGCGATCGAATCATTAACTATTCATTGTATTCCATATTATTTATTAATGAGCCTCAAGCCAATTATTACCCCATCCACAATCAGCCACAAGAGGTACTCTCATATTAATTGCATTTTGCATTTCATATAAGACTATTTCTTCTACTCTTTCTTTTTCTTCAGGATACACCGAGAAATTGAGTTCATCGTGAACTTGCAATATCATCTTACTTCTAATTCCTTCAGACTTAAATCGTTTGTAAATATGAATCATTGCTTCTTTTATAATATCTGCTGCTGTGCCTTGAATAGGTGCGTTAATGGCATTTCGTTCTGCAAAGCTGCGAACAGTAGTATTATGAGATTTTATATCTGGTAGATAACGGCGTCGACCGTAGAGGGTTTCTGCATATTCTTTTTCTCGTGCTCTCTCAATTGCTTTGTTCATATAGTCTTTCACTTGTGGGAATGTTTCAAAAAAGCCATCAATGAGCAATTTCGATTCATCACGAGAAATCCCAAGTCGTTCAGCAAGTCCGAATACAGTTATTCCATATATAATACCAAAGTTAGCGCGTTTAGATTTTGTACGTTCATCACGGCTAATCTCTTCTATTGGTTTTTTGTATATATGGGCTGCAGTTGCAGCATGCAAATCCTTGTTCTCTCGAAATACTTTTATCATGTTCTCATCTCCTGAGAGATGCGCCATAACACGTAGTTCTATTTGACTATAATCCGCAGAGAAGAACAAGCAGCCTGGCTCTGGGATAAATGCCTTGCGAATCTCTTTTCCATCCTCACCACGCACGGGGATGTTCTGCAGGTTGGGGTCTGAAGAGGAGAGTCGTCCGGTGGCTGTTACCGTCTGGTTGAACGAAGTGTGGATATGTCCTGTTCGCGGATTGATGAGCTTGGGCAGTGCGTCGACGTAGGTTCCCAAGAGCTTTTTCAGCCCGCGATGAGCCAGGATGTCCTCGATGATTTCGCTCTTCCCCTTGAGCTGTTGGAGCACCTCCTCGCTGGTGACATACTGTCCGGTCTTCGTCTTCTTTGGCTTGTCCACAATCTTCATCTTGCCGAAGAGAATCTCGCCAACCTGCTTCGGCGAGGCGATGTTGAACTCTTCACCCGCCAGCTGGTAGATGCGCTTCTCCAGCTGGTGCATGCGTTCGGTGAAGATGGCGGATGTCTCCTTGAGCGACGCAGTGTCGAGGCACACGCCGTTCATCTCCATCTCGGCCAGGACGGGCACCAGTGGCATCTCTATCTCGTGGAAGAGTTCAGCGACGTTCTTTTCCTGGAGCAGGGGTTCGAGCTTGTTCTTCAGCTGCAGGGTGATGTCGGCATCCTCGCAGGCATATTCGTAGACCTCTTGTGGCTGCAGGTCGCGCATGGAGCGCTGGTTCTTTCCCTTGGGTCCGATGAGTTCGTCGATATGGATGGTCTTGTAGCCCAGGAGCGTCTCGGCCATGAAGTCCATGTTGTGGCGCAGCTCGGGTTGGATGAGGTAGTGGGCAATCATCGTGTCCCACATCGGCTCAGCCAGACGGATGCCATAGTTGCGGAGCACCTCCAGGTCGTATTTGATGTTCTGCCCCACCTTCACGATGTCGCTGCTTTCATACACAGGGCGGAAGATGTCTGTCAGCCGCTGAGCCTTCTCGCGCTCGGCAGGAATGGCGACATACCAGGCTTCGTGCTCCTTCACGGCAAAGCTCAGGCCCACCAGCTCGGCATCGATGGCATTGGTAGAGGTAGTCTCTGTGTCGAGGCTGACAGCAGGCGAAGCCAACAGCCGCTGGCAGAGCTCTTCGGCGTCGGCTTCCGTCTCGACGAGGTGGTAGTCGTGAGCGATGGAGGATAGTGAGGAAGCAGTGGTCGGCTGTGCTACAGTAGCGTTCTCAACCCCTGGGGCTTCTTCGGCAAAGAGGCCGAAGAGGTCGGGCTGCTGGAGCTTTGCGGTATTCTCAGTCCTCGCTCCCCGCTCCTCTTTCCTCGAAAGAAACTTGTTGAGGAGCGTCCTGAACTCCAGTTCGTTGAATATCTTCGCCAGTTCGGCCTCGTTAGGCTTTGCCATCTTGATGTCTTCGAGACTGAACGACAGGGGCACATCCGTACGGATGGTAGCCAGGAATTGCGACATCTTGATGTCGTCGACGGCCGCCTCCACCTTCTCGCGCAGCTTCCCTTTGATCTGGTCGGTGTGCTGGAGCATGTTCTCCACCGTGCCGAACTGCGTGATGAGCTTGACCGCCGTCTTCTCGCCGACACCGGGACAGCCGGGGAAGTTGTCGGCCGTATCGCCCATCAGTGCCAGCAGGTCGATGACCTGTCCGGTCCGCTCTATGCCATATTTCTCGCAGACGGCCTTCTCGTCCATCACCTCATAGCCGCCGCCGTGGCGCGGACGGTAGATGAAGACGTTGCCGCCCACCAGCTGTCCGTAGTCCTTGTCAGGCGTGAGCATGTAGACGGAAGGGGTGGGAGTATTGTCTGAACTCCCGGACTCCTGAACTCCTGAACTCCTAAGCTTTGTCGCCATCGTTCCGATGACGTCGTCGGCCTCGAAGCCGTCTACCTGGAGGATGGGGATGTTCATTGCCTTGAGAACATCTTTTATAATAGGTACGCTCGCGCGAATGTCCTCGGGAGTCTCCTCGCGCTGTGCCTTATAGGCCGGGAAGGCTTCCGAGCGGAAGGTCGGTCCGTGCGGATCGAAGGCCACGGCCAGGTGGCTTGGCTTCTCTTTCTCCATCACCTCGTGCAGCGTGTTGCAGAAACCGAGGATGGCCGATGTGTTGAGCCCTTTCGAGTTGATACGCGGGTTCTTGATGAAGGCATAATAGGCACGATAAATCAGTGCGTAGGCATCTAACAGAAATACTTTATCCATATAATATTTTATAAAAAAGCGCTCAAAAGTACAAAAAGTTTTTCACATATCACAGAAAAGTTGTAAATTTGTCACAAAATTCAATCGACAATGGACTACTTATCGCATATTACAGAGCCTATCAAGGCCGAACTCGGACAATTTATCTATCTCTTCAACGAGTCGCTGACGCACGATGACGGCATGCTCGGACGTGCTTTGCAGCATATTCGCAACCAGGGGGGCAAGCGTATGCGCCCCATGCTCATCCTGCTCATGGCGAAGAACCTGGGCAAGGTGAACGACCGCACGCTGGATGCTGCCGTGGGCCTGGAGCTGCTGCACACCGCTTCGCTCGTTCACGACGATGTGGTCGACGAGAGCCGTGAGCGGCGCGGCCAGCCCTCCGTCAACGCTCTTTACGACAACAAGGTGGCCGTCCTCGTGGGCGACTACGTGCTGAGTACCTCCCTACTGAGTGTCAGCCGCACGGGCAGCGAGGTCATCGTCCGCGAGATAGCCCAGCTGGGTCAGGCCTTGGCCAAGGGAGAGCTTCTGCAGCTCACCAATATCCAGAACCAAGAGATTTCAGAAGAGGTCTACTATCAAGTCATCCGCCAGAAGACGGCAGCCCTCTTCGAAGCCTGTGCCGCCGTGGGTGCCTTGTCGGTAGAGGCCAGCGAGACCGAGGTGGAGGCTGCCCGCAAGTTCGGCAGCGACATCGGTATGATTTTCCAGATACGCGACGACATCTTCGACTATTCCGACTCGCGCGAGATAGGCAAGCCCACCGGCAACGACATGGCGGAGGGAAAGCTGACCCTGCCCGTCATCTACGCCCTGAAGAACAACCCCTTCGAGGCCATGACGACGCTGGCCAAGAAGGTGAAGGCCGGTACGATCAACACCGACGAGATAGCCGTCTTGGTAGAGTATGCCAAGAAATACGGCGGCATCGAGTATGCCGAACAGGTCATGCAGGACATTGCCAAGGAGGCCCGGCAGTATATTGCCGAGCACGTCAGCAACGACGTGCTGCGCTGTTCGTTCGAAGCCTATCTCGAATATGTCATCCACCGCAACAAGTAAGAAACTAAACCTCACTTTTTTTTAAAACCCTTTTAATTTATGAAAAAGTTATTGCTTCTGCTTAGCGTAGCCCTACCGCTGCTCTGCCATGCGCAAGAGCAGACATCGGCATCGGCCGACAGGGTGTGGCTCAACACCATCAGCAGTCCCGACGGACAGTTGGAACTGAGATTCACCCTTACCGACGGGGTGCCCTTCTACATGCTCGCGCGCAACGGACAATCCGTGGTGCTCCCCTCGCGATTAGGCTTTGAGCTCTTCAACCACGACAACCTCGACAGCGGCTTCTCGCTCAAGGATGCCACCACCAGCACCTTCGACGAGACATGGAAACCCGTCTGGGGCGAAGAGGCAGAGATACGCAACCACTACAACGAGCTGCTCGTCAAGCTGGAGAAACCGGCCGAGGCGCCACTCCTTGCCGGCGGCAAGCGGGGCAAGGATGCCGCCGTGATGTACATCCGCTTCCGGCTGTACGACGACGGACTGGGCTTCCGCTATGAATTCCCGCAGGACAACGCGCTGACCTACTTCATGATCAAGGAAGAGCTCAGCGAGTTTGCCATGACCGGCGACCACACGGCGTGGTGGATTCCCGGCGACTACAGCACCCAGGAGTTCAACCCCACCGAGTCGAAGCTCTCGCAGATACGCCAGCTCTCCGACATCCCGCACAAACGCGGCGGATGGCCCTTCACACCCTTCTCGCCGACAGGTGTGCAGACGGCACTGCAGATGAAGACGGCCGAAGGACTCTATATCAACATCCATGAGGCCGCCGTGCTCGACTATCCGACCACCAACCTCAACCTCGACGACAGCCGCATGGTGTTCCGCACCTGGCTCACCCCCGATGCCGAGGGCGTGAAGGGGCGCATGCAGGCTCCGTGCAAGACACCGTGGCGCTCGGTCATGGTCTGCAAGAGTGCCACCGACGTGCTGGCCTCGCGACTGGTGCTCAACCTCAACGACCCCTGCGCCCTTGACGATACGTCGTGGATTCATCCCGTGAAGTATATGGGCGTTTGGTGGGAGATGATCACGGGCAAGACGGAGTGGAGCTACACCTACGACTATCCCTCCGTGCAACTCGGCGTGACCGACTATCGCGCCTCGAAGCCCCACGGCCGCCACGGTGCCAACACGGCCAACGTGAAGCGCTACATCGACTTCGCTTCGCAGAATGGCTTCGACGGACTGCTCATCGAGGGATGGAACGAAGGCTGGGAAGACTGGTATGGCCATCAGAAGGACTTCGTCTTCGACTTCCTGACACCCTATCCCGACTTCGACCTCCCTGAGCTGAACCGCTATGCACACGAACACGGCATGCGACTCATCATGCACCACGAGACGAGCTCGTCTACCCTGAACTACGAGCGCTGGATGGAGAAGGCCTACCAGCTGATGAACCAATATGGCTACAACGCCGTGAAGAGCGGCTATGTGGGAAAGATTATCCCCTACGGCGACTACCACTACTCGCAGCCCACCATCAACCACTACCACTATGCCATCACCGAGGCGGCCAAGCATCACATCATGGTCAACGCCCACGAGGCCGTCCGTCCGACCGGACTCTGCCGCACATGGCCCAACATGATAGGCAACGAGAGTGCCATGGGAACGGAGTTCCGCGGCACCATCCAGCCCGGCCACACCACCATCTTCCCCTTCACGCGTCTGCAGGGCGGACCGATGGACTATACGCCGGGAATCTTCGAGATGGACATGTCTGTCACCGCTCCCGGAACGACGGGCCGCATGAACCATACGCTCTGCAACCAGCTCGGACTCTATGTCACCTTCTATTCGCCCCTGCAGATGGCCGCCGACCTGCCCGAGAACTACGCCCGCTTCATGGATGCCTTCCAGTTTATCAAGGATGTTGCCGTCGACTGGGACAAGTCGGTCTACATCGATGCCGAGCCCGGTGCTTACATCATCACGGCACGCCATCCGAAACTCTCGACGCTCAACAAGGCTTCCGAAAGCACGGCCACACTGCCCGACGGCAAGAAGGGTGTGGTGAACAATGCCACGAAGTTTGTCTATGCCTTGCCCGAAAATGCTACAACGGCCGACCTGGCCAAGGCTACGCCGCATGATGTATGGTATGTTGGTGGTGTCACCGACGAGCACGCCCGTGAGGTGAAGGTGAAGCTCGACTTCCTCAAGCCTGGCGTGAAGTACGAGGCCACGATCTATGCCGATGCACCCGATGCCGACTACGAGACCAATCCGCAGGCCTATACCATCACGCGCAAGAAGGTGACGGCCAAGACCGTCCTGAAGCTGCGCATGGCCCGCGCCGGTGGCTTTGCCATATCACTGCGCTCCTTGTAGGGTGCGAATCGAAAAGCAGAAGGATGAAGGCTTGTTCTCTCAGGCCTTCATCCTTTTACTTACCCCCATTCCACTCACAATAAAAAATGTCAATTGTTAATTGTCAATTATCAATTATCAATTATCAATTAAAAAGGAACTACCTACCAAACGATGGCGAGTAGTTCCGAAAAAAATTATGAAACGATGAAACGATGTTACTTTCTATGTATGAGAAAAAAATTTTATGCTTACAGCTTGTTGATCTGCAGAGCGAGCTTCGACTTCAGGTTGGAAGCCTTGTTCTTGTGGATAATGTTACGCTTAGCCAGCTTGTCCAACATCTTCTGAACAACCGGG
>JAGBLC010000081.1 GCA_017635615.1 Prevotella sp. | reverse complement strand
GTGCCTGCAAAGGTACGAATAAGTGAGAACAATACAAAACAAAAAACGTTTTTTTTGTTTTTATTGTCGAACGGAAGTACCTTCGACGTTAGTCAGAGGTACGAATAAGTGAGAACAATACAAAACAAAAAACGTTTTTTTTGTTTTTATTGTCGAACGGAAGTACCTTCGACGTTAGTCAGAGGTACGAATAAGTGAGCAAAAAGACAAGAAAAAGTAAGGAAAAGTTTGTCGTGACGAAAAAAATGATTACTTTTGCATGAATTATTTTCAAAAACGGACATCAACAGATTATCACAATAATTATTTACTAAACAAAAAACAAAAAAAATGGTAATACCAAGTTATTTCTGGATTGTACCCATTGCCTCTGTCGTGGCATTGGCAATGGCCTACTACTTCTTCGCCACAATGATGAAGGAGAGTGAAGGAACGGCGCGCATGCAGGAGATAGCAGGCCATATCCGACGCGGTGCCATGGCCTACCTGAAGCAGCAGTACAAGGTGGTGGGCATCGTCTTCGTCGTGCTCTGTGCCCT
Organism: Prevotella sp.; assembly: GCA_017635615.1. Lineage (GTDB taxonomy): Bacteria > Bacteroidota > Bacteroidia > Bacteroidales > Bacteroidaceae > Prevotella. The sequence goes on along the minus strand of JAGBLC010000081.1, from coordinate 6,994 downwards.
CTTCGCCTTCATGGCCTACGTATTGAACGTACAGAACCCGTGGGTGCCCTTCGCCTTCCTGACGGGTGGTTTCTTCTCTGGACTGGCTGGTTTCTTCGGTATGAAGACGGCCACATACGCTTCTGCCCGCACGGCTAATGCTGCCCGTGAGAGTCTCGACCGCGGACTGAAAGTGGCTTTCCGTTCGGGTGCCGTGATGGGACTGACGGTGGTGGGTCTCGGTTTGTTGGACATCGCCATCTGGTTTGTCGTATTGAACTGGCTGACAAGCGACAGCCTCATCTCCATCACTACGACGATGCTTACCTTCGGTATGGGTGCTTCGACACAGGCTCTCTTCGCACGTGTCGGTGGCGGTATCTATACGAAGGCTGCCGATGTGGGTGCCGACATCGTAGGTAAGGTGGAGGCTGACATCCCCGAAGACGATCCGCGCAACCCCGCCACCATCGCCGACAATGTGGGCGACAACGTGGGCGACGTGGCCGGTATGGGTGCCGACCTCTACGAGAGCTATTGCGGCTCAGTACTTTCGACGGCAGCCCTCGGTGCTTCGGCCTTTGCTGCCAGCGCCGTGGAAGGCATGCAGCTGAAGGCCGTCCTGGCGCCGATGATGATTGCCGCCGTCGGTGTGTTCCTCTCGCTGCTGGGCATCTTCCTCGTTCGCACGAAGGAGGGAGCCACGATGAAAGACCTGCTCCGCTCGCTCTCGCTGGGAACGAACGTCAGTGCCCTGCTCATCGCCGTGGCCACCTTCGGCATTCTCTATCTGCTGGGCATCGAGAACTGGCTCGGACTGTCGTTCTCCGTCATCAGCGGTCTGGCTGCCGGTGTCATCATCGGTCAGGCCACAGAATACTACACCTCTCATTCGTACAAGCCGACACAGAAGATCTCGGAAGCCGGACAGACAGGTGCCGCCACCGTTATCATTAAAGGTATCGGCACGGGCATGATCTCTACTTGCATCCCTGTGGTGACCATCGGTGTGGCCATCATGCTGAGCTATCTCTGTGCCAATGGCTTCGACCTCTCGATGAGCTCTGCCAGTCTTTCGCACGGTCTCTACGGCATCGGTATTGCTGCCGTGGGTATGCTCTCCACACTGGGTATCACGCTGGCTACCGACGCTTACGGTCCTATCGCCGACAATGCTGGTGGCAATGCCGAGATGTCGCAGCTGGGCGAAGAGGTGCGCCATCGTACCGACGCCCTCGATGCACTGGGCAACACCACAGCTGCTACGGGCAAGGGCTTCGCCATCGGTTCGGCCGCTCTGACCGCCTTGGCCCTGCTGGCATCGTATATCGAAGAGATAAAGATTGCTATGGAGCGTGCCGGCATCATGATGCAGAACGTCAAGGGCGAGATGATCTCGGCTGCCGAGGCTAACATCCCCGACTTCATGAACTACTTCCAGGTAAACCTGATGAACCCGAAGGTGCTTGTGGGTGCCTTCATCGGAGCGATGGCTGCCTTCCTCTTCTGCGGTATGACGATGGAAGCCGTAGGCCGTGCTGCCGAGAAGATGGTACAGGAGGTGCGCCGTCAGTTCCGCGAGATAGCCGGCATCCTGGAAGGTAAGGCCACTCCCGACTATGGCCGTTGCGTGGAGATTTCCACTCGCGCCGCACAGCACGAGATGATCATCCCCTCCGTCCTGGCTATCGTCATCCCCATCGCTGTGGGCATCATCCTCGGCGTTGCCGGTGTGCTGGGCTTGCTCGTTGGCGGCTTGGCAGGAGGTTTCACCCTGGCTGTCTTTATGGCCAATGCCGGTGGTGCTTGGGACAATGCGAAGAAGAACATCGAGGAGGGTCACTTCGGCGGCAAGGGTTCGTTTGCCCATAAGGCCTGCATCGTGGGCGACACCGTGGGCGATCCGTTCAAGGACACCAGCGGCCCCTCGCTGAACATCCTCATCAAGCTGATGTCGATGGTGAGCATCGTGATGGCTGGCCTGACGGTTGCTTTCAGCATTTTATAGAATAGTTTTTCTGTTTAGAACGCAAAGACGCAGAGAGTTGTTATTTTCTCTCTGCGTCTTTTATTTATTGTAATGTAGGAGGTCACGCTTCATAGCGTGACACCTGCCACCTATACGCTTTTTATGCGCTGTTGCGACGCAGGGAAGCGTCGCCTCCTACAAGGCCTGCCACTTGGAGTTCCTCCCCTTAGGGGAGGTTAGGAGGGGTCGTTCGGACTATCCTGGAAATAATAGCTGGAGCCATCGAAGCAATGGGTGCAGATGCGGCACTTCGGCAGTCCGATGGCCTTGATGAGCGTCTCTATCTTGTTGAACTTCACGCTCGTCAGCCCTAACCGACGACCTATCTCCTCCACCATCCGCTTGTATTCGGGACTATTCGTGCGGGCATACTCTTCGAGCTTCGCATTGGGGTCGCCCTCGAAGTCTTTTATAACCTGCCGCGTGATGAGCTCGAGGTCGCTCTTCGACGACGTGAAGCCGATGAACGGACAGCTATAGACGAGTGGCGGACAGCTGATGCGTGCATGCACCTCCTTGGCACCATAGTCGTAAAACTCGCGGACGTTGTCGCGCAGCTGCGTACCGCGCACGATACTGTCGTCGCAGAACACCATGCGCTGATCTTTCAGCAAGGCGCCATTGGGGATGAGCTTCATCTTTGCCACGAGGTTGCGCTGACTCTGCTGACCGGGCGTAAACGAGCGGGGCCACGTGGGCGTATACTTCAACACGGCACGCTTGTAGGGGATGTTGTGACCCTCAGCATAGCCGATGGCCATTCCCACACCGCTGTCGGGGATACCGCAGACACAGTCGGCCTCGGTATTGTCTTCGGCTCCCATCACCTTGCCACTCTCTTCGCGGACATATTCGGAGTTGACGCCCAGATAGTCGCTGGCAGGGAAGCCATAGTAAACCCACAGGAAGCTGCATATCTGCTCGCACTTGAAGGGCCGCTGCATCACCTCGATGCCATCGGCACGAAGGCGGACAATCTCACCGGGACCCAAGTCGCGCACCACCTTATAGTCGAGGTTGGGCATGCTGGTTGTCTCGGTCGTAACGCAGTGGGCACCCTCCTTCTGTCCGATGACGATGCTGGTGCGTCCCAGTGCGTCGCGGGCGGCAATGATGCCGTCTTCGGTGAGTATCAGCATCGAGCACGAACCCTTTATCTTCTTGTAAACCAGGTTGATGCCATCGGTGAACGTATTGCCCATATTGATGAGCAGGGCGATGAGCTCCGTCTGATTGATGTTGTTGGCACTCATCTCGCTGAAGTGCATACGCTCAGCCAGCAGCTCGTCGGCTATCTCGCGCATGTTGTTCACCTTCGCCACCGTCACCACGGCATAGCGCCCCAAGTGCGAATTGACGAGGATAGGCTGCGGATCGGTGTCGCTGATGACGCCGATGCCCGACCTGCCCACAAAGGTGTGGAGCTCGCTCTCGAAGCGCGAGCGGAAATAGTCGCGTTCCAGACTGTGAATGCTACGGCTGAAGCCCTTCTCTGCGTCGAACGTCACCATACCCGCACGCTTCGTACCGAGATGCGAGTTGTAGTCGGTGCCGTAGAACAAGTCGTTGATACACTCTTTTACTGAAATAGTTCCGAAAAAACCTCCCATGATGATTATTGTTTATATTGTTTGATGGTTGCCACGATATATTCCGAACGGGTGCCGATGCGGAACTTGCCGCCCCAGATGCCGATGCCGCTGCTCACGTAGTAGTGGGTGTCGCGACGCTGGTGCTCTCCGAAGGCACACTCGTAGATGGTTTCTGTTATCCATGATATGGGCCACACCTGTCCGTGGTGGGTATGGCCGCTCAGCTGCAGGTCGACGTTCATCTGCTCGGCATGCTCCAGATGGTAGGGCTGATGGTCGAGCAGGATGATGTAGCGGTGGCGGTCGATGGGTGCCACAAGGTTCATCACCGTCTTGCGCCGCGGATTGCTGCGGTCGTCGCGCCCCACGATGGCGATGTCGCCCCAGTTGAGCACCTGGTCGCGCAGCAGGGTGATGCCTGCCTCTTTATAGAACTTGAGCGAATTGGGCTCGCCGGCATAATATTCGTGGTTGCCCAGCGATGCCACGACGGGGGCTTCCAGTCGGCGGAACTCTTCGGCCATGTGTTGCTCCATGAGCGGACGGATGCTGCGGTCGATGATGTCGCCGGCTATGAGGATGAGGTCGGGATGCTCTTTGTTGACGAGGTCTACCCATCGAGCCAGCTCCCGTCGCTGGTTGTGATAGCCCAGATGGAGGTCGCTCATCATCACCACCTTGAGTGGGCGGTCCAGATGCTTGGCTGTGGTGAGCTCCAAGGGCTGCCGCACCTTATGCCGATAGTGGATGTTGCCGTAGACGAAGATGGCCAGCATCACCACGAGGATGGCTGCCGAGCCCTGCCAGCTGTCCTTGAGCCATGCGGCGGGAACGACGTGCAGCAGCCTGCCGATGTCGAGCACGAGGAAGATCATGAAGAGATAGAGCAGGATGATGAGCCACGACGTGCCCACCTCGTAGATAGCCGTTGCCAACGTCATGGGCAGCGTGTCGAGCACGGGAGCCAGCGCCATGAAGAAGGCGGCGAAGGCTGCCAGCATCAGCACCATGACGAGAAGCCGGAACCCTAACGGCAGGGGCAATATCCTCCAAGTATGCCACATCACATAGCCACTTCCCAAGAGGGGAAGGAGCAAGAAGATGAGCATTCCTAATTTCATGATGCTAAAGTGGTTGTACTGCCTTTGATGAACTAATGATTGGAAACAAAAAACGGATGAACCTTGCGGTCCATCCGTTGTGGTTTTGATTAGGCTTCCTGTGCAGGAGCCTCTTCAGCCGGTGCAGCCTCAGCTTCAGCTTTGGCGGCAGCAGCGGCAGCCTTCTTCTCGGCCACCTTCTGAGCAATAGCCTCGTTCACCTTCTTCTCGGCCTCGAGGTTCTTGGCAGCGGCTTCCTTCTTGGCGCGGGCGTCCTTCTCGCGGATAGCGTCGAAGCCCTTCTCCTTAGCCTGCTTCCAGGCGTCGAACTTAGCCTGCACGGCATCCTCACCGAAAGCGCCCTTGCGGACACCTGTGCGGAGATGCTTCATCATGTAGACGCCCTCGTTGCTCAGGATGTTGCGTACGGTGTCTGTAGGCTGAGCACCTGTCTCTACCCAGTAGAGTGCACGCTCAAAATTCAAATCTACTGTGGCAGGATTGGTGTTGGGGTTGTACGTTCCAATCTTCTCAGTAAATCTACCATCTCGTGGTGCGCGAGCGTCGGCGATGACGATGCGATAGAAAGCATAGCTCTTACGGCCGACACGCTGCAGTCTGATTTTTGTTGCCATTTGTTGTTGTTTTGTTTGTTTTGAAGTGAATAAATTTGAATTTCATGCCACCAACTCGTGATGGCGGGTGCAAAGTTACGGCTTTTTCTACGTTCCCGCAACTTTTCGGGCAAAAAAGTGCTGTTCTGCGCCTTACTTTTTCACCTTCTCGGTCTTTTCCTCTTTCTTCTGGTTGCCTTTGTAGGCCTTGTTCAGGCCGTTGATGACGTCGCGGGTGATGTCGTAGGCCTTGTCGGCGTAGAGCAGTCCGTTCTTCGTGACGATGAAGGCATACTTCTTGTTCTTGTTATACTGTTCGAGGAAGTGCTGGATAGAGTCGTTGACGGCCTGCAGATAGTTCTGCTGCTCGTTGGCCAGCTCGTTGTCCAGACGCTGTGCCAGGGCCTGTAGGTCGGCATTCTGCTTCTGCAGTCCGGCGTTCACCTGCTCAGCCTGCTGCTGTGTGTACTTGTTGCTCTGCAAGTCTTGCTGGAACTTGGCGGCTGCAGCCTGGAGCGACTGCTGCTTCTGAGCCAGCGTGTTGCGCGAGTTGAGTGCTTTCTTCTCGAGGATGGGCTCCATATACTTGCAGAAGTTATACTGCGACATGATAGAGTCTACCTCCACGTAGGCTATCTTCATCTCGTTCTGAAGAGAGTCTTTCTGTGTCTTCTCGTCCATCTTCGGTGCCTGATTGTTGCACGATGCCAAGGCGAGGACGGCTGCCAAGGCTACGAATACTGATTTCTTCATTCTTGTCTTTGTTTTTTATTTTTAATTCTTTAATCCTCTAATTTTCTAATTTTTCTTTCTTCTTTCTTCTCGGTCCTGGTCTATCACGCAGTGGATGCCCATCTTCCTGAGGGCGGGATTGTCGTGCACATGCTGCGAGGAGAACCTGCCGTTCTTTTTCAACAGCAGCTTCACCAACATCAGCAACATGCCTGCGGCTAACAGGCCGATGCTCAGCATCAGAGTGGCTATCATACCTTATTTTATATAGTAACCGATGAATTTGGCCGCAAAATTAGCAAAAATATTTCTTCCGCGCAACATTTTGCTGTAAAAAAGAAGAAAAAGTTGTTGGCAACCACATTAGCGCTAATGTAGGAGGTCACGCTTCCAAGCGTGACACCTGCCATTTTTGTGCTAATGTAGGAGGTCACGCTTCCGAGCGTGACGCCTGCCACATACGCGCTTCTTATGCGCTGTTGCGACGCTGGGAAGCATCGCCTCCTACGTTGCCACTTATGCACGTTTCTAAGCCCTCCCGATCAACCGAATTTGCCGCTCGAACCCAAGCCATCCTCTAAAAATTTATTGGCAGCCAGAAGATCCGACTGCCAACAACTTTTTTCCCGAAAAGGATTGCAATTCCCGATGACGGTGTGGCCATCGTACGTTATTCATCGTCCCAGACATCGCCACCCTCGCCAGCACGGGCAGCACCAGTGCCGCCACCTCCATACTTCATGTCGGCGTTGCAATTGACATTGGTGACGCTGCCTGCCAGCAACTGGTTCTGAATCTCTACCTTCGTTGTCTGCAGCCTGGGCTGTTGATAAAACTTCTTGTCCTGTAATCTCTAACTTAAAAGTATACCACCCATTCTAATCTAAAAGTGTACCACTAAGCATTGATGGAATCGATTCGTTTGGGTCAATGCCTGTTGCTCTCCTG
>JAGBLC010000080.1 GCA_017635615.1 Prevotella sp. | reverse complement strand
GCTTGAAGGGCGTAGGCGACTATACGGCGGCAGCCATAGCGTCGATAGCCTTCGGGCTGCCCGTGGCTGTCGTCGACGGTAATGTCTATCGCGTGCTGGCTCGTCACTTCGGCATCGACACCCCCATCAATACAACAGAGGGGAAGAAGCTTTTTGCCGCCTTGGCACAGGAGATGCTGCCACCAGACCACCCATCCGACTACAATCAGGCCATGATGGACTTCGGGGCCATCCAGTGTACGCCCACATCGCCCCGTTGTCTGCTCTGTCCGCTCATGGAGAGCTGTGAGGCGCTGCGGAAGGGTAGGGTAGGCGAACTGCCTGTCAAACTGAAGAAACTGAAGATACAGACGCGCCACCTTACCTATATATATAAGGTATAAAGGCGAGACGGCCATCCGCCGACGGGGCGAGGGCGACATCTGGCAGGGACTGTGGGAGGTTGTGAACATTGAACATTCACCATTGAACATCGAACATTACCTAATCCCAAATGCTCAATGTTCAATGTTCAATGCTCAATGTTCAATCCATAACTTTCAATGTCTAAGAACAAACGTACGTCACGTTCTGACCCATCGCGTCATCTTGGCCGACTTCTACCTTTGGCAACCTGACGAACGTCCGTCGTTGCCCCAGGACTATATCTGGGTGGACGAGGAAGAGCTTGACAAGTATGGTGTTCCGCGACTGGTGGAACGGCTGTTCGAAGAGGTGAAAAAATGTTTGCAACAACACTGAAATTCATAAATTTGGTAGAAAAATGACATTCTTATTGCGTATTTGCGCATAAATTTGTAATTTTGCAGCTGAATTTGTAAAAAAACAAGGGATATGAAAAGGATTTTGACACTAGTGGCAGCTGCTTTCTTGGCTGCATGGAGCGTGAACGCTCAGGTGATGAAGTCGGCCGATTTGGAGAAATACGCTAAAGAACGCTATGGCGACAAGTGGGTGGACGCAGCCATGACTATTGCTGCTGGACTCACCCTCGACAAGAACGAGAGCCTCACCTATCAGGAGGTCGTACCGGCACCAGGCAAGACGCGCCAGCAGCTCTATGTGGCGCTCAACTACTGGGTGACGTCTACGTTCCGCGACAAGCAGGCCATCACCTTGAACGACAAGGAGGCCGGATGTATCATCGTTACGTCGACCATTGCCGACATTGTCAGTCACATGGGTACGCTGAACAAATACTCGGTCAGCATCACACCCGTCATTCGCTTCGACATCAAGGACGAGAAGATTCGCGTCACCTACACCGTGCAGAACTACGACATCCTGAGGGATATCAGCGGCGGGTGGCTCAGCATTCCTGACAAAGAGGAAAAGACCTACGGCGATTCGAAACGTAAGAAAGACGACAAGACCAATGCGATGCTCTATGACGAGCAGTGGGAGATAGCCCACCACTATCCTTTTGTAGAGAAAGATGCGCAGAAGCGCACGTGTGCCAAGGCGCTCGTCATGACCCATGCCTATTCGAACGCTATCATCGACAAGCTGGAGGAAGCCATCCAGAACGGTATCGTGGGCAACGAGGACGACGACTGGTAATGCCTGAACTCCTGAACTCCAGAACTCCTGAACTCCTAAAAGAAAATTCAATACATCAAGAAAATATGAGTTTAAAGATTGTTGTACTTGCCAAGCAAGTACCTGACACAAGAAACGTGGGCAAGGATGCCATGACGGCTGAAGGAACGGTCAACCGTGCCGCCCTGCCCGCCATCTTCAACCCCGAAGATTTGAATGCCTTAGAGCAAGCACTCCGTCTCAAGGAGCAGCACGAAGGCTCTACAGTAGGAATCCTGACGATGGGACCGCCGCGTGCCGGTGAGATTATCCGTCAGGGACTTTATCGTGGTGCCGACACAGGCTGGCTCCTGACCGACCGCCTCTTTGCCGGAGCCGACACGCTGGCCACATCGTATGCGCTGGCCACGGCTATCCAGAAGATAGGCGATGTAGACATCGTCATCGGAGGCCGGCAGGCTATCGACGGCGATACCGCTCAGGTGGGTCCGCAGGTGGCACAGAAGCTGGGCTTGAATCAGGTGACCTACGCTGAGGAGATCCTGAAGGTGGAGAACGGAAAGGCACTTATCCGCCGCGTCATCGACGGTGGTGTGGAGACCGTAGAGGCCCCGCTGCCCGTGGTGGTCACGGTGAACGGTTCGGCAGCCCCCTGCCGCCCGTGCAATGCCAAGCTGGTGATGAAGTTTAAGCGGGCCACATGTCCGATGGAACGCCCGCAGGAAGGAACCGCCTACGACCATCTCTACGCTGAGCGCCCCTACCTGACGCTGAACCAGTGGTCGGTGGCCGATGTCGACGGCGATCCCAACCAGTGCGGTCTGGCCGGCAGTCCCACGAAGGTGAAGGCCGTGAAGAACATCGTGTTCCAGGCCAAGGAGTCGAAGACAATGACAGGCTCGGATGCCGATGTGGAGAGTATGATAAAAGAGTTGTTGGAAGAAAAAATCATTGGCTAAGATATGAACAACGTATTTGTATATGTAGAGATAGAAGGCACGCTCGTGCAGGAAGTGTCGCAGGAGCTGCTGACGAAGGGTCGCAAACTGGCCAATCAGCTGGGTGTCGAACTGCATGCCGTGGTGGCCGGTACGGGCATCAAGGGGCAGGTGGAAGAGCAGATACTGCCTTACGGCGTTGACAAACTCTTCGTCTTCGACGGCGAGGGACTCTTCCCCTATACGTCGGCACCTCACACCGACATCCTCGTCAACCTCTTCAAGCAGGAGCAGCCGCAGATTTGTCTGATGGGTGCCACCGTCATCGGTCGCGATCTCGGTCCGCGCGTGTCGTCGTCGCTCACCAGCGGACTGACCGCCGACTGCACCGAACTGGAGATTGGTTCCTACGACGATGCCAAGACAAAGCGTCACTACGACAACCTGCTCTATCAGATTCGTCCTGCCTTCGGTGGCAACATTGTGGCAACGATTGTCAATCCCGACCATCGTCCGCAGATGGCTACCGTCCGCTCGGGCGTGATGCAGAAAGCCGTCTATGAGGGCGAGTGCCGCAAGGAAGTGGTATATCCGAATGTTTCAGAATATGTGAGCCCAGAGGCCTACGTCGTCCGCGTGCTCGACCATCACGTGGAGGCTGCCAAACACAACCTCAAGGGTGCGCCTATCGTCGTTGCCGGCGGTTATGGCGTCGGTTCGAAGGAAGGCTTCGACCAGCTGTTCGAACTGGCCAAGGTGCTCCACGGCGAGGTGGGCGGATCGCGTGCTGCCGTCGATGCAGGCTGGCTCGACCACGACCGTCAGATCGGCCAGACGGGTGTCACCGTCCATCCCAAGGTGTACATTGCCTGCGGCATCAGCGGTCAGATTCAGCACATCGCTGGTATGCAGGATTCGGGTATCATCATCTCCGTCAACAGCGATCCCGATGCGCCCATCAACCGCATTGCCGACTACGTCATCGTAGGAACGGTAGAGGAGGTTGTGCCGAAACTCATCAAGTATTACAGGCAGAACAGCAAGTGATCCATCGCACATCATACATCGTAATTCCTACATCGTAATTCGTAATTCGTACATCGCAATGGATTTCCTCTATTTTATCCTGCGTCTGTTGTTTTGTGTGCTGGTGGTGCTGGCTATGGCATACGTACCTTGGATGAAGTTCAAGAACTTCTGCAACACAAGGGTCAAGAACAAATACGCCAACTACTTCCTGAAGGGCTGCTTCGGCCTGCTCATCCTTTTAATCTTATTCAAATTAATCACTTTAATCGTATAATCGTTTTAACAGAATATGGCAAACTATTTTAGTGACCACCCCGAACTGGAGTTCCATCTGCACCATCCGCTGATGAAGCGTATCGTCGAGCTGAAGGAACGCAACTTTGCCGACAAGGCCCAGTTTGACGACGCTCCCGTCGACTACGACGATGCTATAGAGAACTATAAGCGCTTCCTCGACATCACTGGCGACGTGGCCGCCAACATCATCGAACCCAACTCGGAGAGTGTCGACCTGGAAGGGCCGCACCTCGAGAACGGCCGCATGATCTATGCTTCGAAGACCTTCGAGAATCTCGACGCCACCCGTAAGGCCGGCCTCTGGGGCGTTTCGATGCCGCGCCGCTACGGCGGTCTGAACATGCCCATCACTCCTTATTCAATGGCTTCGGAGATAGTCTCTACAGCCGATGCCGGCTTCCAGAACATCTGGTCGCTGCAAGACTGTATTGAGACGCTCTACGAGTTCGGCTCGGAAGAGCAGCGGCAGAAGTATATCCCGCGTGTCTGCGCCGGCGAGACGATGTCGATGGACCTCACCGAGCCTGATGCCGGCAGCGACCTGCAGCGCGTCATGCTGAAGGCAACGTATGATGAGAAAGAGCAGTGCTGGCGACTGAACGGCGTGAAGCGCTTCATCACCAACGGCGACTCCGACATCCACCTCGTCCTGGCACGTTCGGAAGAAGGAACGCGCGACGGTCGCGGCCTGTCGATGTTCATCTACGACAAGCGCAACGGCGGCGTCAATGTGCGCCATATCGAGCATAAGCTGGGTATCCACGGCTCGCCTACCTGCGAGCTGACCTATAAGAACGCCAAGGCAGAGCTTTGCGGCAGTACCCGTCTAGGACTCATCAAGTATGTCATGGCCCTGATGAACGGTGCCCGTCTGGGCATTGCCGCACAGAGCACAGGTCTCTCGCAGGCTGCCTACAACGAGGCTCTGGCTTACGCCAAGGAGCGTCGGCAGTTTGACACGGCCATCATCGACTTCCCCGCCGTCTACGACATGCTCTCGCGCATGAAGGCCAAGCTCGATGCCGGTCGCTCGATTCTCTATCAGACAGCCCGCTATGTCGACATCTACAAGGCCCTCGACGACATCGCCCGTGAGCGGAAACTCACGCCCGAGGAGCGTCAGGAACAGAAGAAGTATGCCCGTCTGGCAGATGCCTTCACACCGCTGGCCAAGGGTATGAACTCTGAATATGCCAACCAGAACGCCTACGATGCCATCCAGATACACGGCGGCTCGGGCTTCATCATGGAGTATAAGAGCCAGCGCCTTTATCGCGACGCCCGCATCTTCAGCATCTACGAGGGAACGACGCAGCTGCAGGTGGTGGCAGCCATACGATACATCACCAACGGCACGATGCTGGGCATCATCAAGGAGATGGCCGAAGCAGAAGTGGCCGACAGCCTGAAGCCGCTGAAGGCCCGCATTGAGAAGCTCATCCCCATCTACGAGGATGCGCTCAACTATGTCAAGGAACTGGGCAACCAGGCTGCCCACGACTTCCTGGCCCGTCGTCTGTACGACATGACGGCCGAGCTGGTGATGTCGCTCCTTATCCTCGACGATGCCAACCGCGCTCCGGAGCTCTTCGCGAAGAGTGCCAACGTCTATGTTCGGATGACCGAAGAGGACGTCATCGGCAAGTCTGCCTATATCAAGGCTTTCCAGGCTGACGACCTCACGAACTTCGTTGCTCGCGAACAGGAGGCTTGATACCTTTTTGAATAGAACGCAAAGACGCAGAGGTTTTGTTCTTTAATACAAGAATAAAGCCTCTGCGTCTTTACGTCTTTGTGTTCTGCTTATTCGTACACGCGGTTGACCAAAGTGTGGAAGACCATTGACAAGTCGGAAGCGGTGCGCTGGGTGAGCATATCATCGAGCAAAGGCTCACCCTTCGTCTGTTGGTGGATGAGCTCGCCGTTGTGCCAGTAGTAGCGTGTCTCGTCCTTCTCGCCGGTGAAGGCGTTATCGCCCTGCAGGAAGGCGAAGACGAGCTGTCCGCTCTCAGGGTCG
>JAGBLC010000079.1 GCA_017635615.1 Prevotella sp. | reverse complement strand
GGTGCCGAAGGTCTTTGCCAGGCTGACGGCGAGGAGCGACGAGGCATAGCAGGCCTCCTCGCTACGGATGAGCTGGTGCAGGGCGATGGGGAGGTCGGGCTTTGCAGCGGCGGAGCCGCTGCTTACAGAACCGGAGGGGGGAGGGGCAACGGCGGAGGGAAGGGCAGCGGCGGAGCCGCTGCTTACAGAACAGGAGGAGGGAGGGGCAACGGCGGAGGGAAGGGCAGCGGCGGAGCCGCTGCTTACAGAACAGGAGGAGGGAGGGGCAACGGAGGGGGGAGGGGCAACGGAGGAGCCGCTGCTTACAGAACCGGAGGCTGAGAGGGCCTGCTGAACGTTGCGGTTGATGATGGCCGTGTCCTCGCAGTGAGCGACGACGGGCAGCGGTGCCTGTTCGAAGATCTGCATCAGTGCCTCCTGCCGGTCGACGAGCATGTTGCCCGTGCTGCTGCCCATGAAGAGCTTGATGCCCGGCAGGCGGTGCGGGTCGAGCTGGGGGAACAGGTCGGCGTTGTCGTTGGTAGCCCCGAAGAAGAACGAGTAGTTGATGTGGCTCTTCTGCCGGGCCAGGCTGAACTTCTCGTCGAGCGCCTCCAAGGTGGTCATCTGCGGGACGGTGTTGGGCATGTCGAAGAACGACGTCACGCCCCCATAGGCTGCCGCGCGGCTCTCGCTCTCGATGTCGGCCTTGGCGGTGAGTCCCGGTTCGCGGAAGTGGACATGTGTGTCGATGATACCGGGTAAAACAAAGCACCCCGTGGCATCGACCGTCTGGTCGCAGTGCGCATGGGGTGCTGTGGGGGTGTCGCTGATGTCGGCGATGTGGCCATTCTCGATGACGACAGACCCTGTGTGACGACGGCCTTCGTTCACGATGGTGGCGTTTTCAATCTTGATTTTCAATGTTGTAGAGGTTTTAGGCGGTCGACGCTTTTTCTGGCATTGACCTGACGGAATAATAGATACTAACGCAGCGAGTCGGCAGGTGCCGCCATCTCGTTGGGCGTAGGAGCCTGCGGCAGGGTGGAAGGCTGGGGTAGGGGAGCCTCTGCCGTGCCGTTCATGATGGCTTCGTTCTGTCGGGCTTTCTCGTAGAAGCTCTTCACGTAGGCATCGTTCTTGAAGTTGTCGGTGGCTTTGCTCCACAGGTCTTCTATCCAGGGCTGCAGCATGGGATACTGGTAGCCGGCGGTAATCATGAAGAATACGCCTGGTCCGAGCACGTTGTCGAAGTTCTCGGCGATGAACGAAGTCACCAGCTTGTCTTCCTCCTGAGCTATCTCGTCGGCCTCGGCAGCCAGCTTTCTGTTGGTCTCCATCTCGTCGTCGCCATTCATGATGGCCTGTGTCTGTTTGTGTCCCAGGTCGTTGAGGCGGCTTTGCAGCTTGTTGTAGTCGTCGTTGAACTGTGTGAGCTTGTCGTTGAGCGGTGTTCCGCTCACCTTCTGCTGCATGTTGTCGAGGCGAATGGTGATGTCGCCTCCCTCGATGACCATTGGCATGATGCTCTCATCGTCCATGAAGAGGATGGCCATTCGCGTGGTGTCTACCGTACCGGTGAAGTGGAACTGTCCATGAACAACGTCGCAGGAGTCGACGTTCTTCATGTTGTCTTGCTGGTACACCTTCAGGTAGAGCATGCGTCCGTCAAGCATCGAGACGTTCGATGTTCCCTGTATGTTGTAGCTGTTGGCACACGATGTGAGCGCTGCCAAAGCGAGGATAGCGTAGACGATTCTATTCATAGGCGATGTGCATTGTTGCTGCAAATGTACAATCTATATTTGAAGTATAAAAAAAATTTCATGCTATTTAAAACAAATGGCTGTCGTTTTTTGGTTTTTTAAATCACTTTTCTTTCTCCAACTCGCTGCTGATGCGGTGGATGGTGTACACTTCGAGGATGGCAGCGACGAGCAAGAGCACCACCCACTTGCCCATTATATAAATAATGTACGCGTTCATACCATTATGGAGGTGGTTGATGAACGTGGGCAAGAGGAAGTTGTAGGCATTCTCTATCATGAGCAGTCCGGCAACGACGAAGCAGATGTCGGCGAGCGTCATGATGCGGCGCAGGCGACGGATGACGAAGCTGCGGCCGTCGTATTGCTGCTGCATCTGCATGGCAGCGAAGGCGATGGCCCCGAGTGTGAAGATCCACGCGGCCGGTTTGTGCACTCCGAAAACGTACATACCGGCGCCCACCACCATGAGCAGGCCGCCCGCCATGAAGATGGCCGATTGAAGTTTGGTGAGTTGTCTCATGGCTGTGGTGTGGTGCTGTGGTTGTTTTGTGCGTTTGCCTCTGAGGGCTGCGGTCTTGCTGTGTCGGTGGCGTTGGTAGGTGTGGCCTCCGGTGTCTTGACGGTTTCTGTCGTGATGACCGACCCCTTGTTGGGCAGCTCCGTGCTGAGCACGAAGATGTCTTCGTCGTCGGCCTTCATGAAGTAGCGCTCGCGGGCTATCTTCGTGATAGCTTTCGGGTTGCGTCGCAGCTCGCGCAGCTGAGCCTCGTCTTTCTCATACTGTTCGTTGTAGGTGTCGATCTGTTCTTTCAGGTCGGCTATCTCCATGTTGTTTTTCAGCATCTTGTAGAAGCTGTTCTCATCGAGCACACCGACGATGAGCACACCGATGATGACCACAATCCAGTATTTGTTGTGGTTCAGGAACGAGAAGACGGGATTCTTTCGGCCAGCCATTGTATTTGCGGTTTTTACTGTTTTTTACGATTTACTATCTGCTATCGAGAAGCAGACGTGCTTCCACGTTTTGCGAAGTACATGCAAAGATACGCTTTTTCGGAGCTATCATCGTTCGGACTTGTGTTTTTTTAACTATTTTGTCGGCTCCTTTTGCCTTTTTTCAAAGAATATTCTATACCTTTGCACGCGAATTGGCGTTTTTCTATCAAAATCCATCAAGATGAAGAAGTATATCACATTCTTTGCCGCAGGCCTCATGTTGCTTGCTTCGCTTTCGTGCAAGGAGAATGGCCGACAGGCTGCCGGCACCCAGTCGGTGCAGGCCGAAGAGTCGTCGGCTACTGTTGTCAACCTGAAATATGCCAAGGGATTCAGCGTGAAGACCCTTGCGGACGGTACGCGTCTTGTCGATGTCGCTGACCCTCAGAAAGACAAGGACAAGATGCCTGCCACCTACCATTTCGCACTGGTGCAGCGCGGGACGAAGGCTGCCGATGTGCCCGAAGGCTATACTGTTGTGGAGGTGCCCATCGAGCGCACCATCGTGATGACGATGCTGCAGCTGTCCAACTTCACCGCCCTCGACGCCCATGACGTGGTGAAGGGCATTACCGGAACGAAGAATCTCTTCGATGAGGATATCCACCGCCGCGTCAAAGACGGCAGTATGGTGAAGATCGGCATGGAGGGTAACTTCGATTCCGAGCTTATCCTTGCTGCCAACCCCGAAGTCATCTTTATCTCGCCCTTCAAGCGCGGTGGCTACGATGCCATTAAGGAGACGGGTATCACCCTTATTCCCCACCTTGGCTACAAGGAACTCGACCCGCTGGGACAGGCCGAGTGGGTGAAGTATGTCGCAATGTTTATCGGAAAGGAACAGCAGGCTAACGAGCTCTTCGACAGCATTGAGCATCGCTACAATACCATCAAGGAGCGTGTGGCGCAGACGAAGGAACGTCCGACCGTGTTCAGCGGCGAGATGCATGGCGGCAACTGGTTTGC
>JAGBLC010000078.1 GCA_017635615.1 Prevotella sp. | reverse complement strand
TTTACTTGAAAATATTGTCTTCATCGCTTTAGGAATTTATAGGTTGCGTCGCCTGCTTGAATGATGTAAGTGCCAGCGGGCTGGCCAACAAGAGAGATGAGGGTGGTCTGCCCGTTGTGGGCCGTCAGTGTCTGCAGGAGCTTGCCGTCGGGCGAATAGACGTTGATGCGCATGCCGTCGGGCAGCCCGTCGAAGGTCATCTGGTCGTTGCCCTGCGCAAAGCGGATTTCACCTGGGCGGACTACAGAGGTGGGCACTCCTTCTATACCCGTATAGGTATAGCGAAGCACCTGACTGAGCGGATAGGAGATGGTCGTTGTGGCAGAGTTGAGATACAGCGCGTCTTCGTCGAATGTCGTGACGGGCTCGTCTGTCAGGTCGTGATACACTTTCTGGCCGTTGGCGAGCCAGACTACGAGCTGCTGTCGCTGCCCTTCGTTTGTTTGTGCGTGCAATGCTGCAGGTAGGGTCAGTAGCACTGCTGTCAGTAGAATCATTGTCTTTTTCATGTGATTGAAGTTTTTAAAATGAATATAGATGGTGCAAAGATACGACGGAAAGGGCATTCGATCGCTTACAAAATCGGAAAATCGACTTACAATTTCCGCAATTGTAAGTCGATTTATTGTTTTTAGGGGTGCAGCAAGGAGAAAAGGGCTATGTTTCCGGAGAATTCATCCACTCCTTTGGCGACTGCCCTGTGATGCCTTTGAAGGTTCGGAAGAAGGTCGTTTCGTTGGAGAATCCTGCCGAGAGGGCCACCTCGGCCATCTTAATGTCGGGCTGGTTGCGCATCAGATTCTTGGCATATTCGATGCGCAGGTTGTTGACATACTGGCTGAAGGTGCAACCGCATTGCGCCTTGATGCAGTCGGAGACATAGCGGGGGTTGGTGTTCAGCTCGATGGCCACGTCGCTCACCTTGAGATTGTGGTTGAGGAAGAGCTGCTGCTTGTTCATCAAGATGTTGATGTCGTCCATCAGGTTGTCGGTCTTGCAGCCTTCCTTCGTCTCGGGCAGATGCGATGCGTCCGCTTCTTCTTCACCTGCCGTCTCCGCAAGGACAGCTTTTTCCTTGCGGCGCATGCTGTTCAAGAAGAACCATACGAGCATCAAGAGCAACAGGCCGACCACTCCCCAGCCGACAATCTGGCTGAGAGCGAAAGACGAAGGACGGTCGGCCAAGCGGAACACCACGACCGAGGCGAAGGGTTTGAAGTTGTTGTCGTGGATGCCCCCCGCCATCACGAGGTTCCCCTCTGGCGTCAGCACTGGAAGCATAAAACCGGCATCGGTCATCGGGTCGGTGTAGAACAGCGTCAGCTTCGACTGGTCGCTCAGGCGCAGGATGTAGAGGCGCCACTGCTTGTCGACACCCAGCATATAGGCACATTGCGCCCGACGGTCGACAATGAAGCCCGTGACGTAACGGATGCTGTCCTTAGCGTCGACACCAACCATCGGGACGGGGCAGTCGGTGGGCAGCAGCGAGAATGTCTCGCCGCTGACACGTGCGATGGCCACCTGCCCCTTTCTGTTTACGACGGGCAGGATATACTCGTAAATGCCCTTCTTCTCATCGCCCATGAAACAGTCTTCGTTGCGATGCTCGACCATCAGGGGATGCCAATCGCGGAACAGGTCTACACGGAAAGGCTCGCCTTTCAAGCGGTCGACAACGATGTCTTCGAGCTTGTTGGCACACGTATCTTGACAGCTGAAGATGATGGCATTGTCCTTGGCCGTACGGAAGATGTAGGGGTTGGAACGCTGTACGGCAGAGGGTTTGACGTGGGTGAAGCTGCGCTTGCCGTCGAACAGCTCTATGTCGTCGTCGGCATACCAGTTGCCCGCTATCAGTACGCGCCCGCTGTCTACTTCCAGTCCGCTGGCCAGGGTCCGCTTGCGGTCGAGACAGCCGAAGCCCTCGAAGCGGTGCGTTGCGGGGTCGTAAAGCTCAGCCGTGAAGGTCTGTCCGATGCCCAGTGCCTCGCTACTGCCTCCGGCAATGAGCACCTTGCCCGACTTCAGCTGTACGCTGAATCCGGAGTCGTGGGTATAGATGGTGTTCACCGTATGCCAACGGCCCTGGCTGAAATAGTCGGCTGTGGCTGTCGGAACGAAGCCGTCGGTATGCCCTCCCACGACGACGATCTCTCCGTTCGAGCAGAAGGTGGCGTGTGATGCACGCGCCATGGGCAGGTCGGGCAGCCGTTCTGGCTGTATCTTGACCATCGGGCATTGCTGCCGGCTCTTCGTCTGCGCTGTTGCCGCGAGGGTGACACATAGAAGGAGGTATGCCAAAGAGGCCATTGTCTTCATCATTGCTGTTGTTGGTATGTTGTTGTTAAGATGCCGTTTTCAGAAAACGGGTCGCAGCACACATCGTGACAGTTGCTGCGACCCGCTTGGTCTCGTTTGTAGTCTTTACTTCGTCTCCACCTCTTCTTTCATATCGATGAACTGTTTCTTGTCGTCGTAGAATTCGTATTGCAAGAAACCCATCTTCTGCGAGGGGATGACGCGAACGCCCAGTCCATACTTCATCTGCCACCTGCGCTTCAGGGAGACAAGGCCCTGATTGATATAGGCAGCCACGTAGGGGTGGACGTGCAGATAGAAACGCTTTACTCCTATCTTGTTGACGAGTTGATCAATCTTTCCTTCCAGCTGGTCTGTAAAGAGAATGCTGGACTTAATCTTTCCGCTTCCGAAGCATGTGGGACAATCCTCATCGACGTTGACATCCATGGCCGGACGGACACGCTGACGCGTTATCTGCATCAGTCCGAACTTGCTGAGCGGCAGGATGTTGTGCCGCGCGCGGTCTTTCTGCATGTTCTTGCACATGCGCTCGTAGAGCATCTGTCGGTCTTCGGCGAGGTTCATGTCGATGAAGTCGACGATGATGATGCCTCCCATATCGCGCAGGCGCAACTGCCGGGCCAGTTCGTCGGCTGCCCCGAGGTTCACTTCCAAGGCGTTTCCCTCCTGTCCTTTCTCTGCCTTGGTGCGGTTGCCGCTGTTGACGTCGACGACGTGCATGGCCTCAGTGTGCTCGATGATGAGGTAGGCTCCGTGCCTGTAGTTGACAATCTTGCCGAAGCTCGACTTGATTTGCTTCGTGATGTTAAAGTTGTCGTAGATGGGGACGTTGCCCGTGTAGAGCTTCACGATGCCTGCCTTCTCGGGAGCTATCAGCGTGACGTACTCCTTCACTTCCTGGAACACCTGCTCGTCGTTGACATAGATGTTCTCGTAAGAGGGGTTGAAGAGGTCGCGCAACATCGCCACCACCCGGCTCTCCTCTTCGTAGACGAGCTGGGGGCGTGTCGTGGTGCGCTGCACCTTGGCAATGGCGTCTTCCCAACGCTTCATGAGGATTTTCAGCTCGGAGTCGAGTTCGGCCACACGCTTTCCTTCAGCCACTGTGCGTACGATGACGCCGACGTTCTTGGGCTTGATGCTCTGTATGAGCTGTTTCAGGCGTGCGCGCTCCTCGCTGCTCTTAATCTTTGTCGACACCGAAACCTTATCGTAGAAAGGCATCAGCACCAGATAGCGCCCTGCGAAGCTGAGCTCGCAGGTGAGTCGCGGCCCCTTGGTAGAGATTGGTTCTTTGACAATCTGTACAAGAACCTCCTGGTCTTTCTTCAGGGTGTTGGCCACGCTGCCGTCTTTCTTGAGGTCGGGCTGACGGGTTGCCTTGGCAAATGGATAAAGCTTCTTTCTGTCGCTCTGTACCTGCTTGAGGTACTTCTCGTAGGAACTGAATTGATTTCCCAGGTCAAGATAGTGCAGAAAAGCGTCGCGTTCATAACCTACATCGACGAAGCTGGCGTTGAGGCCCGCCATGAGTTTCCTCACTTTGGCGATGTAGATGTTACCGACGGCGAAGGAGGCCGACCGTGGCTCTGTCTGGTATTCGACAAGATTCTTGTCTTCCAGCAGGGCGATGGACACCTCATTCTGCCTGACATCAATTACTACTTCGCTTGTCATTTCTGCATTCTTCTTTTTGTTTTTTCAAAATTGAGTGTTTGACGGCCAGCACCAACATCAAGTTGCCACGGGCCAACAAACACTCAACGTCTCATAAGAGGAGGCTTACTTGCTCTTATGACGATTCTTTCTGAGTCTCTTCTTACGCTTGTGAGTAGCCATCTTGTGGCCTTTCTTCTTTTTTCCGTTTGGCATGATCTTAAATGATTTAATATGTTAAACTACTTAATGAATAATGTCCTTTCTTCCTACTTGCTGTACGGCACGCCTTATTCTGCCTTCATCTTCTCGGCGAAGCTCTTGGCGGGCTTAAAGCCAGGATAGTCGTGCGCTTCGATCATCACTGTGGTGTTCTTCTGGATATTGCGGCCTGTCTTGGCAGCACGGCGCTTGACGAGGAACGTGCCGAAGCCGCGCAGATAGACGTTTTCCTTCTGTATCATACTGTTTTTCACCACTTCCATGAAAGCCTCGACAACAGCCAGAACCTCTTTCTTGTTGACACCGGTCATGGTGACGATTTTTTCTACAATTTCTGCTTTGGTCATCTTTTTGTGTATCTATTTGATTGTTAATAATCCGTGTTTTTTCCGCACGAATGCGAAATCGGGTTGCAAAGATACGAGTTTTCCTTGGGATACGGAAATTTATTGGGATTTTTTTGCAAATTTAGCGCGAATATTTTTCAATAAGGGCCTCAGCCTGCTCATTTCCCAACTCCTTTGCTTTCTGCAAGTTAGCCAATCCCGCTTCTTTCTGCCCACTTCTCGCCTGCGCCACACCGAGCAGCAGGAAGCCGTCGCTGTAGCCATCATCGAGCTCGATACATCGCTCGGCAGCCTTGATGGCTTGTTCTACCATGTTCACCCTGAGTTGGAGCGAAGCCATCTCGGCAAAATAGAGCGGTTCGTCGGGGGCGAGGATGGCAGCACGGGCTATATCGGTGAGTGCCTGTTGGTAGAGACGCCCTTTCACCTCAGCTTGCTCGCGCACATAGTAGAAGGGAGCCCCCACCCTACCCTGCATCAGAATCTCGTAGCGGGTATAGTCGAAGACGGCCTGACGGAAGCTGTCGGCCTGCTCGTACATCTCGGCACGCAGGAGGAAGTAGGGTGCCGTTTCCTGCATCCGCAGGGTGTCGGTCTCGCTGATGGCCTGATTGAGCTGTGCGATGACGTCCATCGGATCGGCTCCCATCATCTGCCGGCAGCGTGCCGCCTGATAGAGCAGTTCGCCGTTGGGAGCCTGTGCTGCGTGCTGCTTCGTGAAGATGTCGCAGGCCTCCTGATAGTTGCCCTTTGCAAAGAGTATCTGTCCCAACATCTGGTGATAGGCGGGCATGTCTTGTAGCTCGATGGCGGCCACGATCTCTTGCTGTGCCTTGTCTAACGTCCACGTCTCCGAAGGGGCAGCCAGCTGTAGCACGCCATCATAGATGAGCTTGCCGTATTGATAGTGGGCATCGTCTTTCGCCTCCACGCGGCTGAGTGCCTGCTGCATGACGGCATCGGCAGCGGCCAGGTCGCCGCGCATCATCTGCCAGCGGGCACGAGCCTCGTAGCCATCGACACGCTGCGGGAAGCGCGCCATGAAGTCGGTGATGGCAGCGTCGTACTTCAGCGAGTCGCCACTCTGTCCGGCCATCATCAATGCCAGCTGAGCCTGTGTCTCGTCGTCGGGGAGGGCTGTCGGAATGCCTATCTTCCGCAGGTTGGCATCGGTGACGGAAAGTCCGTTGACCGTCAGGCTGCAGATATACCGAACGTCGGTGGCATGGGTGTCGAAGGTGGTGGTGCTCACCTGCATCAGTCCGATGGCCTCACCCTGTTCGTTGACGAACGGACAGGCCACGGCATTGTCGGGAGCATTCATGCCGAAGATGTAGTAGGCATACTGCTCCATGAAGGGCTCCATCTCCTTCACGGTTGTCTCGACAATCTCGGGCGACTTGTTGTGATAGCCCACGAGCCACACCTTGCTGCCTTTCTCCATCCGCCCCGGTGAGAGAGGCACCGCCGTCGTCTTGCCGTCCACGCGGAAGTGGGCCACGTCATAGAGCTCGTTGACGCCGAGCATCCTGCTCACTTCCAGCTGACGGCCTTTCTGGTCGACCACCACAGCACGGGCGGCACCGATGAAGGGCTTCAGATTGCTCACGGCTTCGCCCGTCTCGCTGACGAAGATGCCGTGCGACGTATCTAAGAGGGAGCCGTCGGCCCGGAATGTTGTCAACGAGAACACACCTTTTGCGGCATTCTTCACCGCCGTCGGCTGTGCCGACATGCTACCTACCGCCATTGCGACGGCTACTAAACACAATATCAGTCTTTTCATTCTGTTTTTTTTCGAGGGTACGAAGGTACGGGGGTACGAGGGTACGAGATTACATCCTATCAATTCTCAATTATCAATTATCAATTGTCAATTCTCAACAGTTCCCGGGCATTGGCTACGGCGGCATCGGTCACCTCGCTACCGCTGAGCATCTGGGCCAGTTCCATGACGCGCTCTTCGGCATTGAGGCGCTTCATCAGCGAGACGGTTCCGCTGTCGGTTTCCTCCTTATACACTTTATAATGTACGCGCCCGCGCGCAGCTATCTGCGGCAGATGGGTGATGGAGATGACCTGACGGTCGTTCTCGCCCATTTCCATCATGATGGTAGCCATCATCTCGGCTATCTTTCCGCTGACGCCCGTGTCAACCTCGTCGAAGATGATGGTGGGCAGCTTCACCTCGCCGCTGATCATGGCTTTCAGCGAGAGCATGACGCGGGCTATCTCGCCACCCGAAGCCACCTCGCTGATGGGCTGAAGGGCCGTACTGGTGTTGGCACTGAAGAGGAAGTTCACCTTGTCTCGGCCGTCGGCGGAGAGGGCCTTCTGGCTAATGTCCACCGCGAAGCGCACCTTCGGAATGCCCAGGGGTACCAGTCGCTTGGTGAGCTCTTTCTCCACCTTGCGGGCGGCTTTCGCTCTTCTGTCCGTAAGCTTCGCAGCCAAGGCGTCGCACTTGTTAAGAGCCTGCTGCTCCTTCTTTTCAAGGAGCGACAGCTCGTCAGAGCTGTTGTCGAGCATGTCGAGCTGCTGCTCCAGCTTCTCAGCGATGGCCATCAGCTCTTCTACCGTCTCCACGCCGTGCTTTTTCTGCAGACTGTAGATGCGGCTCAGCTGGTCGTCGACCTCCTGCTGGCGTTGCGGATCGAAATCTACCGAAGCCTCTTGCGAGCTGATCTCCTGCTCAATATCCTTCGTTTCGATGTAGCAGCTCTCAAGGCGATCGGCCAGTTCGGCTGCCGGGGCGAACACATCGGCTATGGCCGCCATCGCCCGTTGCGCTTCACGCAACAGTCCGACGATGCCTCCCTGTTCGCTGCCTGCCAGCTTCTGACCAGCCGTATAGAGAGCCTGCTTGATGTCTTCCACATGACTCAGCGTCTCGCTCTCCTGCTCCAGTTCGGCCTGCATCCCTTCGGTGAGCATGGCGTCCTTCAGCTCTTTCAGCTGGAAGCGCATGAAGTCTTCGTTGCGCTGTGCCTCTTCCATCTCGCGCCGCATGGAAGCTACGGCCTGTCGGGCTGCAAGATAGCCGGTGTAGGCACTCTTGAAGGCCGACAACTCTGCCTGGTTGTTGCCGATGATGTCGAGGACGCCCATCTGGAAGTCGCCGTCTTGCAGCATGAGGTTCTGGTGCTGCGAATGGACGTCTACCAGCTGGCTTCCCAGTTGGCGCATCGTCGTCAGCGGCACGGGGGTGTCGTTGATGAAGGCGCGGCTCTTGCCTGCCGCTGTGAGCTCGCGTCGCAGGATGCAGTCGGCGGGGTCGTAGTCGATGTCGTTCTCCTGGAAGAATTGGCTCATCTCGTATTTCGTCAGGTCGAAATGAGCCTCTATGGTACACTTCGCCGCTCCCTGCTTGATAGCCTTCGAGTCGGCCCGTTGCCCCAAGAGCAGTGCGATGGCTCCGAGGATGATGCTCTTGCCGGCACCCGTCTCACCCGTCACCACCGAGAAGCCTGGCTCGAAGTCCATGTCAAGACTGTCGATGAGCGCGAAGTTCTTGATATATAAATGCTTTAACAACTTGTTTTATTTACGATTTAACGATTTACGATTTACTATTTATTTTCGATTTATTGATTGGTCTATTTGGTAATTAATCCCTCCCCTTTGGGGAGGTCAGGAGGGGTTCCTCCCCTTTGGGGAGGTCAGGAGGGGTCCCTCCCCTTTGGGGAGGTCAGGAGGGGTCCCTCCCCTTTGGGGAGGTCAGGAGGGGTCCATTACTCTTTGATTTTCTCCCAATAGTTGTTCTGCGAGGCATTGATTGAGAAGAGGATGTCGTAGACGCTCTCTTTCTCCTTCTGCGTGCCCTTACCTTTATAGATACTGGCCAGCTCGTCTTTCTTATAGTCGGTCCAAATCTGAGGCAGCATGCTCAGCGGACGGTCTTCGTGGGCCTTCTTCAGGTCGTTCTCGAGAGCCGTCGTCACGTTGGTGCGTCCTCGCTCCACGTTGCTGGCCATCTCGTCGAGTCCCGTGCGATAGTAGTCGTACTGCAACTGTCGGAACGGCTTCATGGCACCCTCCATATAGTCGTTGATGATGGCAAAGCGGTTGCGGTCGTTGTCGAACGATTTCCATCCGGTGAAGTTCAGGTTCTGCGCGTTGTTGGCCAGGTTGAGGCAACGCTGCAGGATGTCCTCGCCGCCCATGGGTGAGAACGAGTCGAGGTTGAGACCGATGATGAGATAGGCATAGTAGGCGATGAGTGCCGTCAGCTGGTTGTCTATCTGCTCCTCGTTGAAGTTGAGCTGGTCGAACTGCGCAAACTGGAAGTTGAAGTCGTTGTCGGTGTTGTTGTACAGCGTTGTCGTGTACGAAGCGTTGTACACCGGGCGGTTGGCCTGTATCAGGGCCTTGCAGGTGAAGAGGTTCTCGCTCTGGTCGTACTTCGTCACGGTGATGTTGAAGTTGCACACGATACGCTCGTTGCGCTGAAACTGCAGCGAGGTCCACTGTGTCTCGTTGACGAACTGCTCGAGCGTCTCCTGCAGGTTGTCGAAGACAGAGGCATCGGTGCCCTGTATCTGGTTGTGGTTGATGGTAATCTTCGCCTGCAGTTCCTGTGCATGCCCCTCGACGGCCATCATGCAACAGCATACTGCCGCGAACACTGCTGTCATTACTCTCTTCATAAGTGCATATTTTGAAACAACTTGCAAAGCTAATCACTTTTTCTGACACAGCCAAATTTTTTCACCCATTTTAACGAGAACACAGACAGAAGGACATCGGGAGAGCAACTCCTTCTGTCCTTCTGTCCTTTATTCTTACTTCTAAAAAACTATCTTTCTCTTCTGTCACGGATGGGGGACGTGGTTGTTCTCGGGGAACACCACGGTAGGCTGGAACGTCTTCGCCTCCTCGAAGTCCATCAGGGCATAGGAGATAATGATGACCGTGTCGCCCACCATACACTTGCGTGCTGCTGCTCCGTTCAGGCAGATACAACCCGAGCCGCGCTCACCCTTGATGATGTAGGTCTCGATGCGCTCCCCGTTGTTGTTGTTTACGATCTGCACCTTCTCGCCCGCTATCATGTTGGCAGCGTCCATGAGGTCTTCATCGATGGTGATGCTGCCCATGTAGTTGAGGTTAGCCTCCGTGATCTTCACGCAGTGCAGCTTGCTCTTCAAAACTTCTATCATCATATCCAATTATCAATTATCAATTATCAACTATCAATTGTATCTGATGTGGTCGATGAGGCGGATGGGTGTCTTGCCGCAGAACACGGTGATGCATCCTACGACGCTCTCAGCGTCGTCCCACTCATCGATGTCGAGTAGCGTGTCGCCATCGACGATGGCAAAGTATTCTACGCGCAACCCCTCGACGGCGTTAATCTGGTCTATGACCCACTGCTGCGTTTCCTTCAGCGTATGCGTCTTGGCATAGTCGCGGCTCTCGCTCAGCGCCTTATAGATGAGCGGGGCTATCTCGCGCTCGTCGGGAGCCAGCAGTCGGTTGCGCGAACTCATGGCCAGTCCGTCAGCCTCGCGAACGATGGCGCACTCTACGACCTGCACCTTCAGTCCCAGAGCCTTCACCATTGCTTTCACCACGGCTATCTGCTGCCAGTCTTTCTCGCCGAAATAGGCGCGCAGCGGACGGACGATGTAGAACAGTCGGCTCACCACCTGGCAGACACCGTTGAAGTGGCCCGGACGGTGGGCACCCTCCATGACCGTCGTCACCGGGGGATACTCGAAGTGGCGCGTGTCGGGTGTGGGGTACATCTCCTCGACACTGGGTGCCAACACGTAGTCGGCCCCCACCTTTTCCAACAGCTGGCAGTCGGCATCAAGCGTACGGGGGTAGGTCTTGAGGTCGTTCTTGTCGTTAAACTGTGTAGGATTCACGAAGACGCTGACAACAGTCACATCGTTCTCCTTGACACTACGCTCCACGAGCGAAGCATGACCAGCGTGCAGCGCGCCCATCGTGGGCACGAGTCCGATGGTCTTTCCCATCTTGCGGTCTGCGAACAGTTGGTTCTGCAGCTCGACAATCGTCTGAAATACTTTCATTTTTAAGACAATGCTTTAAATCAGGGTGCAAAATAACAACAATTTTCTCAATTACGCAAAGAATATTTTCATTTTTTATCTTTATGTGCCTTTCTTTATTCTTATTTAGCCAAAAAGAAGTCGTCTAAAGGGTTCTTGCCTATGTTTTTATCCATGAATTATCTTGACAAAAAACATTCAGGATTTTTCTCCGTTCTGGAGGACGAAAACGTCAGCGAAGCAAGATTCGGATGGCCGAAATGTCGTGTTATCTGGTCAGAGACGGTGTCTGAGGGTGCCAAAGATGGTCTGGGAGCCTCTCGTTTGCGTCAAACGACACCGCAATATGCCATATATTGCAGCCCAATTTGCCGCATATTGGTCACCAATATGACGCATATTGCATCGCGAGACATGGCTCTTTTCTCAGCGATTAGCGTTAACGCGCTCATTATCAACCTTTTGTGCAAAACGCGCTATTTTGCGATATTTTCGACCAAGAGGCATCCCGCTTCCAAATACACGAGTTTTAGAGGGGGTGTTTTCGGAATTATCTTTACAATTCACACAGAGAGACGATCAGGTCACACAGAAATCACAGACATTCACAGATATCTATCTTTTCCGTGATTTCTGTGGTTTCTGTGTGACAAAATAAGAATTATAACAGGAAGTTTTGATTTTTTTGCCGTTTTGTTTGGTTGGTTCGAAAAAATGTGTTATATTTGCCGAACAAATATATCATGTAGCAAAATTGTAACTATAATCATAATGTAGAACCCATAAAAACCGAGCGAACAAGAACCAGACAGTCAGAATCATCAACAGGGATGAGGAGCATCAGGCATGCGGCCCGCCCACAGAGAAGCTATCCACATTATTAACTTTTCAAAATTCTACATTATGAAAACGACAATTACAAAGAAGATGATGCTCGTCCTCGGCATTTTATGGGGGGGGTAAATTATGCCTACGGTGCCGCTGGTGATGAGATAAAGGTAAGCACCATAGAAGGTGTGAAGATGACCTTCACCGTGCTCAATGAAACAGAGAAGACTTGCCGTGTAGGTGACGGCACTAATCCATGTATTGACCCGTCTACTACAGGCACCGTGACTATCCCAGAAGAGGTGATGGGTTATACGGTTACACAAATCTACAGTCGCGCTTTCAAAGATTGCAGCATAAAGGAGGTAGTCATTCCCCAGACAGTGAGTACTATTTGGGGGTATGCTTTCCAAAATTGTATAAACTTGAATGAATGCTGGTTGCCAGAATCTTTGACAGTGTTGGCTGAATATGTTTTCTCGGGCTGTTCATCTCTCGAATATGTATACCTTCCCCATCAGCTGACAGAGATAAGCAAGATGGCATTTGATAGTTGTACGAACCTTGAAAAAATAGTCATTCCTGCAAGCGTAACAAAAATAAAACAGTTTGCTTTCAGAAATTGTAAAAAATTAGCATGGCTTGTATTCCTTGGCGAGAAGATGCCTTCGCATGATGATTTTGTTTACTGGGGTGCTTCCATAAATGCCTGTAAACAATATGACGTAGACAATTGGGAAATGGCCGACCCCGAGATTGAAATATTCGTACCCAATCGTGAGAGCTCCAATTATGACCAATACATGCCCGACATGTTCGGTATCAACAATGTCACTATCGTACATGGATTGGAAAAGATGTTTAACCCATTTGTCTATAACATCGGTGGGAATTATCAAAGAGTCACCATATATGATCGCTCATCTATGGGCTTTATGGTAAAAATAGAGATCACCGGGTACGATAGTAATACAGAAGACTACTTGTGTATGTATTATGGAGCTCAGGAAACAGTGGAGGAAAAGACTCTTACCGTGCCTGAGAGGGTCCTTGACTATAAAGTGACAGGGTTCGGTTCCGCAGGCAAAATGCCCAACTTGGAATCGGCTGTTGTTCCTGGGACTTGCAAAACAATAGGCTATTTGAGATATATATATCATGATTATTTACCTGGCTATAATGCTGGTTTTACAGGTTGTACTAATTTGAAGGAAGTAGAGATTCAGGAAGGCGTAGAAACGATTTATGGAGGATTTATAGGTACAGCCCTGAAAGAACTACACTTACCCAAGTCTCTCAAGGAATATATGAGCAATTCAGTTGGGGGATGTCAGAACCTGACAGATGTATATCTTCCCGTTACAGAAGTGAAATTTAATATTTCGTATAATGAAGAATTAGACTGGGAAGGATATGTGCTTAATACGGATTATTATTACAGCAACTCGCAGGCCACGCTCCACGTTCCTTTCGGTGCTGCGCAGAACTATACAGATTGGATACCCCAAGAGTTTGCCAAGATCGAGGAGATGGCCCCCCAGGACGGCGACATCTTCGCCTATCCCTTCAAGACGGGTCATGACATGATGTTCCAGATTATCAGTGAGGCTGACAAGACCTGTCGTGTCTATGGTCAGGATTTGTTCAATCCGAGTATTAACACCAATACGGAAGGAACGGTTAATATTCCCGCCAAACCACTCGGCTACACGGTGGTGGAAGTAGGTAACACGGCTTTTACGATGTGCAAAAAACTGTCATTCGTCGGCATCCCCAATACCGTAGAGCGAATCGGCTACTGGGCTCTCGCAGGCTGCAATGAGATGGTGTCGGCCAATATCCCGGCTTCTGTCAAGGTAATCGACGAATATGCCTTCCAGTCAAACGAAAAACTGGTGAACGTGTTCCTACCGGAAGGTCTGGAAAAAATTATGGATCACGGATTCGCTTTCTGCCCGGCACTTGAAACCATCACGCTGCCACAAAGCCTTACCTACCTGGGCAACTATGCCTTCCAGGGGTCAGTACTCACCAGTATCGAGATTCCCGCAGGCATCAAGCGCATTCACGAATACTCTTTCCAAGACTGCAAGAAGTTGGAGAGTGTTGTGCTGAACGAAGGAGTCCAGGAGATTAGACCCAGCGCCTTTGAAGGTTGCGAGAGCCTTACCTCAATAGACTTGCCCAGATCGGTGAACAAGCTTTACCAGCAAGCGTTCAAAAACTGCCTGAAACTGGCCGATGTGAAGATTCGCAACTCGCAAATTACGTTGGTGGACTATTGGGGTACCCCCGTAGCCGACAACCAGGCCTTCGACCTGAAGACCGACCGCTATGCCGAGCTGACCGTACCGAAGGACACTTACGAGACATATAATCAAGACCCGTGGTTCCTCTGGTTTAACAAGATCAGCTACTCGTTGGAGAATATCCCGACAGGCATCTCGCTCCCCGCTACTCCCTCCTCGCTCCCCGCAGCATGGTACACCCTCGACGGCCGTCAGCTGCAGCAGGCTCCCACCCGTCCCGGCCTGTATATCCAGAACGGCAAGAAAACTATTGTAAGATAAATACTGATGTAAGATAAATACAGAAGAACCCAACACCTACAGCAAAGGCAGCGACCCGCTAATTCGGGGCCGCTGCCTCTTTCTGATACCACAAAAAGTTACTGTTATTTCCTATTTATATCTGGATAAGAGCCAATTTTCAAGATGTTTCCTTTGAAGTCCTAAATCTCTCAGGCAGTTCTTTACAATATGCTCAGGAACAGGGTCTATATGGGTCTGGAGTGTAATAGGTCTCCCCATACCCTATTTTCCCCATTTCTCATGTCCCCCTCTTCCTTTTGTTCCAATATCTATTCTGGAACAGCCACTGTCAAACAGAAATTACCTAAGTGTCTTCAGTGGAATGTTTGATAATCTTACGGTATTCATACAAGCACAGGAACAGAGTATTTATTTAGTCGTTTTTGGCTAAGAACCGACTTCAACTGTGATCTTTTGAGCATTTCCACATATGTAGGTTCTGCAATCTTCCCGTCCTTGAATTTTCTCCATCCATGCTTCAGCAAATCACTCTCAAGCGTACCCTTCTCTGTTGTGTAGTCAATATAATCCTTTAAAACAACTTCAAATGATTTTCTTGCCTTTCTATTCGTTGTGTCGTAACCTGCGAGGTCAAGCTCCGGACAATATGCTATATACATATCTCCATTAGGATAATCCAAATCTTTATAGACAAACACAGAGACCTCTAAATTGATGGTGTTGCCAGACCTTTTTATAGTGCTCATATTCTGTTTTCTTAATGTTGTTATTATCGAACTTCCGATGCAAAGATAAATGTTTTATAATTTAATTCCAAACATTCCACTGATTATTTACAAAATTTTAAGCCACTGCCTTTGCTAATGAGGCCCTTTTGTATCCGTCAAAGACGTTACAGCTATAGTGAGGTAGGTGATTGATGGGACTGTACAAAAAAATGAGAGCTCGCGCTCTCATTTGCTTTTTGGCTTTCTTCGTAGTGGATAGGGGAATCGAACCCCTATGCCAAGATTGAGAATCTTGTATCCTAACCATTAGATGAATCCACCATCAGGTGCATTGTTTGAAATCTGCTCGAACCCCTGCGGAAGCTGGGGGATTCGAACCCCCGGTACGGTTACCCGTACGGCAGTTTAGCAAACTGCTGGTTTCAGCCACTCACCCAAACTTCCTAACCGGGTCGCCGAAGCATTGATTTCTCGAATGCGGGTGCAAAGGTACGGCTTTATTTTCATTCCACCAAATTTTTTCGCAACTTTTTTCATATTTTCTTTCATTTTCCTTTTTTTTCCTGCTTCTCCCCTACCCTATATCTTATTATATATAGGAAGCAGGGGTGCGTGGCTGTGTAGCCACTGCACCCCTGCAACGGGTTAGAATTTATCTAAAGAGTAAAAGCATGGTCAGTCGAGATGGAGCGACTTCTTGATGGCTGCGATCTTCACCTCGGCAGCGTTCATGCAGCGCTCGTAGCATCCGGCACACTTGAACGACGGGTCTTTCACCTCGGTGTAGAACTTGATCTTCGGCTCGGTGCCACTGGGGCGGACGCTCACCTTCGTGCCATCCTCGCAGAACCACTGCAGCACATTACTCGTGGCGGGCATGTCGAGCTTCTCCACGGTGCCATCGGCCTTGCGGGCTTCGAGCGTCTGGTAGTCTTTCCACAGACACACCTTCGAGCCACCGAGCTCGCGCGGCGGGTTCTCGCGGAAGTTGGTCATCATCTGCTTGATCTCGTCGGCACCCGTCTTACCCGGGCGGACGACGTTGATGGTCACCTCGCGTGAGAAGCCATATTCGGCATAGATGTCCATGAGCAGGTCGTAGAGCGTCTTGCCATTATCCTTGGCCCATGCAGCTATCTCGCAGATCAGACAGATAGAGGCTGGTGAATCCTTGTCGCGCACCTTGTCGAACGGCAGGAATCCGAACGACTCCTCGCCGCCGCCGATAAACTTCTGCTTGCCCTCAGAGATACGTATCTCGTTGGCAATCCACTTGAAGCCCGTGTAGCAGTCGCGCAGCTCCACGCCGTTCTTCTTGGCTATCTCGGCAATGACCTCTGTCGTGACGATTGTCTTGACGAGGAACTCGTTGCCCTTGAGCTGTCCGAGCTTCTTCTTGTTGGCGATGATATACCAGCAGAACATCATGCACGTCTGGTTGCCGTTGAGAATCTCCCATTCGCCCTTCGGGTTGCGGCAGACGATAGCGAGGCGGTCGGCATCAGGGTCGCTGGCGATGACGAGGTCGGCATTGAGCTTCGTGCCCAGCTTCATTCCTAAGGTCATGGCCTCAGCATTCTCGGGGTTGGGCGAGACGACGGTGGGGAAGTTGCCGTCGATGACCATCTGCTCGGGCACCACATGGATGTTCTGGAATCCCCATGAGCGCAGTGCCATCGGGATGATGACGCGGCCTGTGCCGTGCATGGGCGAGTAGACGATGTTCAGGTCTTTGTTCCTGAGGATGACCTCCTGGTCGACCATAGCTTCCTTGACGGCCTGGATATAGTCCCAGTCCATCTCGCCGCCGATGGGGATGATGAGGTCCTTGTTGCCTTCGAACTTCACGTCGTCGATGGTCACCTTGTTCACCTCGTCGATGATACCCTTGTCGTGGGGTGCGAGCACCTGAGCGCCGTCGTCCCAGTAGGCCTTGTAGCCGTTGTACTCACGCGGGTTGTGCGAGGCGGTGACGTTGACACCAGCCTGGCAGCCCAGCTGGCGGATGGCGAACGATATCTCGGGCGTCGGGCGGAGGCTCTCGAAGAGGTAGACCTTGATGCCGTTGGCCGAGAAGATGTCGGCCACGGTCTCGGCAAACATGCGTCCGTTGTTGCGGCAGTCGTGACCGACGACGACTGCGAGGTCGTTGCGGCCTGGGAAGGCTTTGAGGATATAGTTGGCAAAGCCCTGTGTGGCCATACCCACGATGTACTTGTTCATGCGGTTGGTACCGGCACCCATGATGCCGCGCAGTCCGCCTGTTCCGAACTCGAGGTTCTGATAGAAGGCATCGATGAGGGCTGTCTTGTCGGGGTTGTCGAGCATAGCCTTCACCTCGTTGCGTGTCTCTTCGTCGAAGGATGGAGAGAGCCACTTCTGGGCTTCCATCTCACATTTCTTAATCAGTTCTTGATTTTCCATTTTGTCAATTTGGGGTTTTAATAGATTATTGTATTAGAAGTTGCTGCTGACATATTCGATGACGCCGGTACTGGTTGACTCCTGTCCCATTGCGTTGCTCTTCGTCTCGATGGAGAGCGTCTGTACCCACTGGTCGTCGCGCAGGGTGTAGTCGGCCGTTTCGGTGATGTCCATCTTCAGCATGCCGCTGTCCATCATTGCGTCGATGTTCTGCTTGATGGCCTCCACCTGGTCGGGCATCGACTCTTCGAGCTGCTTGATGACCATTGCCTTGAGTTCGTCTTTCGACATGTTGAGTGTCGACGATGTACGGATCTTCTTGCCGTCGGTAGAGGTGAGCAGATACATACGCTTCATCTTCATATCCTGCTCGCCGACATACTCATCCTGTGCGCCGGTCATGATTGTGCGTCCGTTAAGGCTCAAAACGTTGGGCATGGTCTTCACGGACTTGACGAGCATTTCTTCCGAGAAAGCTTCCGAAAACTGCTGCTTCATCTGCTCGACTGACATCATTCGCGTTATCATCGGTAACTTCTGTTCCAGCTTGCTCACCATCACATCTACAGCCTTCTCTGCTCTGGCTTTCACCTCGTCGTAATTGGCAACACTCACTACCTGTCCCTGCTTGTTGAGGTTGTACTTCACTTGTTGCCCCTCCGTCAGCTGTTGTCCCGCTGTGATGAGGTTTCCGATGATGTCGTCTTCCTTTACATTGGCGGTAAAGTCGCGGATGGTGCTTTCAAGCAGATAGCCGTCGGCCGTTTCGTCAACAATAGTATAGTCGACGAAGCTGGTCATCGTGATGGGTTCCTGCACACCAGGCATAGCCATCATCGTTGTCGACTTGTACGTCACTTTGGCTCCTTTCTGCATTTTCGGAGCCACTTTCACTTGGGCTTGTGCGCCCATGGCAATCATCGCTGTCAGGATGATAACTGATAATTTCTTCATTCTTTTCTGCTATTATAATATGTACTAAGTTTTCAATCTATCATGCAAAGTTAGCAAGAAAAACCGAGACGGCAAAATAATTTAGCGATTATTAGCAAATTAACGGTGTGCTGAAAAGTGTAACATGATTGAAACGTAAACATTTTCGTAAGTTATTGAGAAATATGTGGGATGTTTTTTCGGCCATGAACGTATTATTCGTAACTTTGCACGCAACACTTTATTGCTCATTTATACAAATCAGAAAAGAAATGACACGACTATTGAATCTCATGGTAATGGCCTTCGTGGCCCTGACAGCCCAGGCAACCGACTACAAACACTACTACCAGAACCTGCCCGTGGAGATGACGCAGGTGAGTGCTCCGACGATACCCGACCGTGCTGTTCTCCTCGCTGACTATGGTGCCACTGGCGACGGCAAGACCCTGAACACAGAGGCTTTCCGCAAAGCTATCAGTGCCCTTGACAAGCAGGGCGGCGGACGATTGATTGTAGGCCCAGGCATCTACATCACTGGCCCCATCTCGCTGAAGAGCAACATCGACCTGCACTTAGAGCGGGGGGCCGTCATCATGGCTTCGGAAGACAAACGCCTCTACCTGAACGACGACCCGACAGCACGCGTCAAACCGCTCATCAGCGCTTCGAAGCGGCAGAGCATCGCCATCACTGGCGAGGGCTGCATCGATGGTAACGGCGCACAGTGGCGACCGGTGAAGCGGACAAAGGTGAGCGATGTGGAGTGGAAGCAGTTTCTCAGCATGGGTGGCACGGTGGACAGCGACGGACAGCTATGGTTCCCCTTCAACCTGAAACATGCGGAGAACATCGCCGACACGCCCGAGAAGCAAGAGTCGATGCGAGCCGACCTGGTGCGCCTCACCGACTGTCAGAACGTGCTGCTCGAAGGAGTTACGTTCCAGAATTCGCCTCGTTTCCATGTTCATCCCGTGCGTTGCCAGAACCTCATCATCGACGGTATCACCGTGCGCTGTCCGTGGAACGCACAGAACGGCGATGCCATCGACCTGAGCAACTGCCGTACGGCACTCATCGTGAATAGCATCGTGGATGCCGGCGACGACGGCATCTGCATGAAGGGAGGTAGTGGTCCGAGCGGCATAAAAGATGGTCCGTGCCGCGACATCCTCATTCAGGACAATACCGTATACCATGCTCACGGTGGCTTCGTCATTGGCTCCGACGTGTCGGGCGGTATGGAGAATATCGTGGTGCGCCGCTGCCAGTTTGCCGGAACAGACACGGGACTACGTTTCAAGAGTGGTGTAGG
Organism: Prevotella sp.; assembly: GCA_017635615.1. GTDB lineage: Bacteria > Bacteroidota > Bacteroidia > Bacteroidales > Bacteroidaceae > Prevotella. The sequence goes on along the minus strand of JAGBLC010000078.1, from coordinate 4,807 downwards.
ACGTGGCGGCACGACTTCTAATATTTATATTTCCGACATCGTGATGACCGACATCACGCAGCAAGCCATCGTCTTCGAATGTACCTACATCGACCGAAAATATGCGCCCCATACAGGCGACGACACGGACAAGCAGGAGGTGAACTATGCAGGTTCGAAGTTCGCTCCCGACTTCCGCGACATCCATATCAACCGGGTTGTATGCCACAATGTACCCGTGGCCGTCAAGTCTATCGGCCTGAACGGCCTGCAGTGTGTCAGCGATGTACACATCAACGACTCCCACTTCGTCTATAGCAAGACGGACTGCGACATCGATGCCCACAGCTCGCTCGACATCCAACAATGCACTTTCACGAAGCTCACAAAACAATAAATCTTTTCGTCCACGAACTGATTTTATTATAAACAACCACAAATTGATTTTTTTATACGACAACGAATTACACGAATTACACGAATTGTTGCATAGTCCTTAATTCGTGTAATTCGTGTTATTCGTTGTTCATTAATTATCCCAGTTTGAGCTCTTCATTCGTGGTTGCAAATCAGAGCTTCATGGTGAGCGAGATACGGTGGCGACGGTGGTCCACTTCGGTCACCATCACCTGCACGTGCTGGTGCAGATGAACCACCTCGTTGGGGTCGCGCACAAAGCGGTTGGCCATCTGCGACACATGTACCAGTCCGTCCTGGTGGACACCGATGTCGACGAAAGCTCCGAAGTTGGTGATGTTCGTCACGATGCCTGGCAGAATCATCCCCGGCACCAGGTCGTCGACCTCCTTGACATTCGGGTCGAACTCGAACTGCTCCAGCTGCTCGCGTGGATCGCGACCGGGTTTCTCCAGTTCCTGCATGATGTCGGTGAGCGTCGGCAGACCAACCTCCTCAGTCACATACTTATTGATATTGATGCTTGCACGCTTGTCCTTATCGGCGATGAGGTCGCCGACGGTGCAACCGCAGTCCTTCGCCATCTGCTCCACGACGGCATAGCTCTCAGGATGCACGGCACTGTTGTCTAACGGGTTCTTCGCTCCCGGAATACGGAGGAATCCGGCACACTGCACAAAAGCAGCCGGACCGAGCCTGGGCACCTTCTTCAGGGCTGCCCGGCTGGCGAAGGGCCCATGTTCACGACGATAGTCGACGATGTTCTGTGCCAGTGTCGGTCCCAGTCCGCTGATGTACATCAGCAAGTGCTGGCTGGCGGTATTGAGATTGACGCCTACCGAGTTGACGCAGCTCTCCACCGTCTGGTCGAGACTGTGCTTGAGTTTCGACTGGTCTACATCGTGCTGATACTGCCCCACTCCGATGCTCTTCGGGTCAATCTTGACAAGTTCGGCCAGCGGATCCATCAGTCGACGGCCGATGCTTACAGCGCCACGCACCGTGACATCCTCATCAGGAAACTCCTCGCGGGCTGTCTTCGATGCAGAATAGACCGACGCGCCATCCTCGCTGACGACGAAGACCGAGAACCCTGCCCCTATCTCCTGGACAAACTCCTTCGTCTCGCGGCTCGCCGTTCCATTGCCAATGGCGATAGCCTCTATCTGATAGTCGTCGATCATCTGCTGCAGGTGCATCTTCGCCTGCATCCGGTGGTTCACGGGCGGATGGGGGAAGATGGCTTCGTGGTGGAGCAGATTGCCCTGCGCATCCAGACATACCACCTTGCAGCCCGTACGGAAACCCGGGTCGATGCCCATCACGCGCTTCTGTCCCAATGGGGGCGAGAGCAACAGCTGACGCACGTTGCCCACAAACACATTGATGGCTTCCTCGTCGGCCTTCTCCTTGCTCAGCGAGGCAAACTCCGTCTCTATCGAAGGTTCCAAGAGTCGCTTGTAGCCATCTTCTACCGCTTCGGCCACCAACTGCTGGCATTTGCCCTGTCCACGAACATAGCGGCGCTTCAGCCGGTTGATGCAGTCCTCGTCGTCGGTAGAGATGCCTACGCGCAGGATGCCCTCCTTTTCGCCGCGTCGCATGGCCAACAGCCGATGGCTCGAACAACGGCGCAGGGGCTCGGAGAACTCGAAGTAGTCGCTATACTTGGCTGCTTCGTCGGTGTCGCGCTTGGCTTTGACCACTGTCGAAGAGATGACGGCCTCGCGTCGGAACGACTGCCTGACCCAGTTGCGGCATTGCTCCTCTTCGCTCACCGTCTCAGCGATGATATCCTGCGCCCCTTTCAGGGCCGCTGCGGCATTGACCACATCGCCCTTCACGAAACGGGCTGCCGCCTTCATCGGTTCCTGTTCACGCTGGAGCAACAGTAGCTGGGCCAATGGCTCCAATCCCTGCTCACGAGCCACAGAGGCACGTGTGCGTCGTTTGGGCTTGTAGGGCAGATAGATGTCTTCCAGCTCTGTCGGCTCCCAGCAGTCGTTGATGCGACGCAACAGTTCGTCGGTCATCCGCCCTTGTTCGGTGATGGTCTTGACGATGGTATCCTTCCGCTTGGCCAATTCTTTCAGACGGTCGTTCATATCGGCTATCTGACCTATCTGTACTTCGTCGAGTCCGCCTGTCCGCTCCTTGCGGTAGCGCGAGATAAAGGGGATGGTACAACCTTCGTCCAACAGAGTCAGCGTGTTGTCAACTCCGCGCTCCGTCAGGCCCAACAGTTTTGCTATTCGCTTGGTGAAAATGTTCATGTTCGTATGGTCAATAAAGTGATTCTGCATGCAAAGGTACAAAATATAACCGAGTTCCCACCGATTACCCCCAACTTTTTGCCGAAAAAAGAAAAATACATGCATTTTTGCAATATATACGAACCAGCCGTAGGAGGCGACGCTGTCCTCTGCGTCGCAACATCAAACATGTGGCAACTAGGAGGCGACGCTTCCTTGCGTCGCAACAGCAAATAGGTAGCAAATGGTGTCTCTTGACCTCATCAGAGATGGTTTCTGACAACATCAGAGATGTATTCTGACCACATCAGAGATGATTGATGACTGCCTCAGAGACCATCTCTGACACACTGACTGACCATCTCCCATAGCTGTGATCCGTCTCTATAGAGATTCTCCTGCAAAATAAGGGCAACACCTCACCAGACTGCCGCAGATCGCCCTGTATATCGGCCTTCCCGATGGTGAGGTGTCTCGTCAACACCTCACCACACACCTCACCATAGCCCCCACCAGTCCGTCATCATCAGCCACCTATGTGCTGTTGCGACGCTGGGAAGCGTCGCCTCCTACAAATCACCTACCACCTGGTAACCATCATCACCCAACACCCTTCACCCATCACCCAGCACCCAGCACCCAACACCCAACACCCAATTGGTGAGATGTCTGGTGAGGTGTTTCGCCAACACCCCACCATCCGAAACGCCCGTCTACAAAGGATTCTCGCCCATTTTGGTGAGGTGTTGGCCATATTTCCTGAATAAACAGCACCAGAACGTAAACAAAGAAAGCGCATCAAAAGTATGTCCTTACATGTGTACAGCATTAGCCATAGGATGCAGCGTTTTCTCACGTCGCATCAGCGCATCGGTGACAACGGTGGCAGATGTCACGCACAGATTTCCTTTTGATGCCCGAAAGACTGCCTGCTCTTTTCTGATTACAAAGAGGCGCAGAAGATTCTTCACTCCCCTGCGCCCCTGCTGTTCTCGAATTGCATTTGTAATTATTCAGTAATACTTGCTTGCAATATCTGCAATTTGCTTAGCATCTGATTTTATACTCCTTATTTCCATTTCCGGGAAATATCGATGACATGTTTGTTTTCACCTTGTTGACAAAGTCATTCAATTCTTCATTCATACTTGTAAGATTCTCAATTTCTTCATTATGTTCTTCTATTTGACTTTCCAACAACGAGACTTTATCCTCGAGCTGTTCTTTTTCCGCTTTAACTTCATTGAGTTCCTTTGTGTTGCATGAAGTAAGAAAAAAGAGCCATCAAACAGTATAAGACCGTCACTTGCATCATTTTATCTAATTTGTATGTATGTGTACATTTGTATGCCGTATGTTTCCTTCGACTCAGGTATTGCACATTTAACATGTTTAATTTCGGAAACTTTGCAAGTTTTGACTATTTCTGTGTCGCCAGCTGTTGGTGGGTCAATAGTATAAGAAACCACACCATTTTCTATAGCTATTATCCATGCTGTCAGCTTCATGTCATGAGCATTATAAATGTCGGCTTTAAATGGGAAAGCTGGCATTGCTGATATTTCATTCACAAAAGTTATTTCTTTAATATCTTCTATCTTTTTTCTTGCCGTGAAGTCGTAAGTCTGGTATATATCATTTGTTCCTATGGCTTTTTTGTAGATATTTCCATCCTTACCAATAGTTGTTTTCACCTCTTTGTAGATGACATGACTGTCTTCAATTGATTGGATATCAACAAAGAGTTCTTCACCATCTTTTTTTGCAAGCATTGCCGGACCACAATATGTAGAAAGTGCGACTGATGAATAATCGACTGTACTTCCTTGTACATGCTCGTCAATCTTTACAATGTTTCCTTCTACACTAAATACGATAGGATTTGCAACGGTAGCCATGATTTCGTAACCGGATGGTATTTGGGCTTTTGAGCCACAAATGAAGGCTGCAGGCATGGTAACAAACAAAAACAACAATAAAGATAATGCCGTTCTGTTGTGTCCTGTAACAAATATATCTCCATTCATCAAAGGTATCTGGCCTCCATCTGGCAGGTCTATATTTTTAATAATGATGCCTAATTTTCCTTTTGTTCCAAACGCAGAGGATTTCTTTGCCACATAGACGGTTCCCTTTACTGGTGTACCGTTGGGAATAAC
>JAGBLC010000077.1 GCA_017635615.1 Prevotella sp. | reverse complement strand
TTCGATTCCGAGCTTATCCTTGCTGCCAACCCCGAAGTCATCTTTATCTCGCCCTTTAAGCGCGGTGGCTACGATGCCATCAAGGAGACGGGCATCACCCTTATCCCCCACCTTGGCTACAAGGAACTCGACCCGCTCGGACAGGCCGAGTGGGTGAAGTATGTCGCAATGTTTATCGGAAAGGAACAGCAGGCTAACGAACTCTTCGACAGCATTGAGCATCGCTATAATGCCATCAAGGAGCGTGTGGCGCAGACGAAGGAACGTCCGACCGTGTTCAGCGGCGAGATGCATGGCGGCAACTGGTTTGCCGTGGGCGGGAAGAACTACCTGGCGCAGATATTCCGCGACGCGGGAGCCGAATATGTGATGAAAGACGATAACACGGGCGGTGTGCCCATCGAATATGAGAAGATGTATGCCACGGCAGCCAATGCCGACTACTGGCGCATCCTGAACAGCTTCCCGGGCGACTTCAGCTACGAGGCGCTGAAGGCCAGCGAGCCCCGCAACGAGTTGTTCAAGGCTTTTAAGAATCGGCACGTCATCTACTGCAACATGAAGCAGACGCCCTATTATGAGATTTCGCCCGTCATGCCTGATGTCGTGCTCAGCGACTTCGTGGCCATTTTCCATCCCGAACTGATGCCGAAAGACTATCAACCGCGTTTCTACCGACTGCTGCAATGAGATCGAACACCCTCTACCTGTTGCTCATCCTGCTGACCATCGTGCTGCTCTTCGTGCTGAACCTCTTCTTAGGAACGGTGCGCATCCCGATGGATGCCATCTGCCGCATCCTCATGGGCAGCACCGAAGACTCGGAGATCTGGCGGAATATCGTCATCAGTTCGCGTGTGCCACAAGCGTTGACAGCCCTTGTGGCCGGTGCCGGACTGGCGGTGAGCGGACTGCAGATGCAGACGGTGTTCCGCAATCCGTTGGCCGGTCCGTCGGTGTTGGGTATCAGCAATGGCGCCTCTTTGGGCGTGGCCTTTGTGGTGTTGCTCAGCGGTTCGCTGGGCGGTGTGGCACTGAGCAGACTGGGCTATTTGGGCGATGCCGCCATGTCGGTGGCTGCCATCGTGGGTGCTTTGGCCGTGATGGCCTTGATCATGTTTGTGGCCCGTCATGTGAAGAGCAATGTCACGCTGCTCATCGTCGGTGTGATGATAGGCTATCTGGCAACAGCCATCATCGGCGTGCTGAAGTTCTTCTCGGCTGAAGAAGATGTCAAGGCATACGTCGTGTGGGGGTTGGGCAGCTTCTCACGCGTCTCTGGCGACCAGATGTTGCTCTTCGTCACGCTGATGTGCATCCTGTTGCCGTTGAGCATGCTGTTGGTGAAGACGATGAACATCCTGCTCTTGGGCGATGAGTATGCACGCAACTTAGGACTCAACTTGCACCGCGCACAGATGATGGTCATCGTCAGCAGTGGTGTCTTGGTGGCCATCGTCACGGCCTACTGCGGGCCTATCATGTTCATCGGACTGGCTGTGCCCCATTTGGCACGGGCCATCTTCCGCACCAGCGACCACCGGCTGCTGATGCCTGCAACGATGCTGGCCGGTGGTGCACTGGCGTTGCTCTGCAACCTGCTGGCTCGTCTGCCCGGTTTCGAAGGGGCACTACCTGTCAACAGCGTCACTGCCCTGGTGGGGGCACCAGTCATTGCCTCCGTCTTGTTCCGTCGTCGGAAAGAAGGCTGACGATTTCAGAGAAGGGGTGATAGCAGGCGTACGACAGATTCCCAAAGGCGTTCCACAAAGGCGGGACGCCATTTTTGTTGCAGGTCGTCGTAGAGCAGGCTTCGGGTCGTGTCTTGTTCGAAGACATCACGCATGCGCAATGCCATATCCCTGTCGTAAATAAAGGCATTGCCCTCAAAATTGTTCTCAAAGCTGCGGAAATCGACGTTGGTAGAACCGCAGGTGCACAGGTTGTCGTCGCTGACGAGAAGCTTCGAGTGGTTGAAGCCTGCCTGATAGAGGTAAACCTTAACCCCAGCTTCGGCAGCCTGACGGACATAGGTGCGACTGGCCCATTGTGCCAGTTGGGTATCGGTGCGGAAGGGGATCATCAACCGGACGTCGACACCACTCAGCACTGCCGTCTGCATGGCGAAGAGCACCGGCTCGGTGGGAAGGAAATAAGGAGTCTCGATGTAGACGTAGCTTTTCGCTTCAAGGAGGATGCGCACGTAGCCCTGCATGATGTCGGGCCATGAGGTGATAGGACTGCTGGTGACCGTCTGTATGAGGCAGTCGTTGGTGGTTGAATGGTGGCTGATAGAGGGGTAGTAGCTTCGGTTGGTGATGAGCGTCCGGTCGACGAAGTACCAGTCGACGAGGAAGGCACGCTGCAGTCCGTAGACGGCAGGACCCTGAAGGCGTAGATGGGTGTCGCGCCAGGGGGTGGGTGCTTGTTTTGCGGTGCGGCCTTTGACGTAGCGAGTGGCAATGTTCATACCTCCGATGTAGCCCGTCTGTCCGTCGATGACGTAAATCTTACGGTGGTTGCGGTAGTTCACCTTGCTGGTGAAAGCCGGAAACTTCACGGGCATGAAGGCATGTACGTCGATGCCTGCCTCGCGCATACGTTCATAGAAATCGGTATCGACCTTCCAGCAGCCTACATCGTCGTAGATGACGCGCACCTCCACACCCTGAGTGGCCCTGTCGATGAGAGCGTCGGCGATGAGGTTGCCCAGTTCGTCGTCGGCAAAGATGTAGGTGTCTATGTGGATGTGATGTTTCGCGTGGGCGATGTCGCGCAAGAGTGCGTGGAACATCTGATAGCCGTCGGTGAAGATGCTGACGGCGTTGTCTTTGAAGGGGAAGGCCCAGTTCTGCAGGGTGAACTGCTTGATGAGCGTGCGGTGTTCGTCGGGGATGACGAGGTTCTTCTGCTCTACATACTCAAACATGGTTCGTTTGGTGAGCTGGTCGAGGCTGTTCTCAGAGATGAGTTTCTCCTTCCTGGTGTTTTGTCCGAAGAAGAAGTAGAGAATGATGCCTACCACTGGCAAGAATACCAACACCAGCACCCACGCCATCGTCTTGGCCGGCTGGCGATTGTCCATCAGTACGGCGAGCATCGATGCTACGACGATGAGGACATAGAGCAGTATGAATATCCAGTGGAAGTAGAGCATTTAGGGAATGAAGAATGATGAGGCGAGCTATTTAAATCCGGCAATCTTGTGCACTTGCAGGGAGAGATGCCATCGGGGGTGAGCTTGGATGTAGGCGATGCAAGCTTTCAGGATGTGGATGTTCTGCTGGTCATCGCCAGTATCGCATGGTTGGAGGTAATAGTGGTCGGCGGGGAAGTGGTCGAAGAGACCAGGTTCCTCGTCATCGCCGGTATAGACCAGTTTCAGCTCGTTGCATCGTGAGAGCACTGCGGGCTGGCGAGTGTTGCCCATCTTGGGCGTCTTGGGTGAGAACGTTATCCAGTCGATGTTGGCGGGTGGTTGGTGGGTGCCGTTGGTCTCCATGCTGACAAAGAATCCCTTTCGGTGGAGTTGCTCGATAAGGGGTGCCGTGTCCTGGAGCGTCGGTTCGCCTCCGGTGAGGACGATCATGGGAAGACCGAGGCTTTGCGATTCAATGTCATACGGAAGGAGCTGAAGGATAGCTTCAACAACTTCCTGTTCCGACATCTCGCTGAAGTGGCGGAAGTCGGTGTCGCAGAAAGGACAGGCGAGGTTGCATCCCGCCAGACGAACGAAGATAGCTGCCCGCCCCGTGTGGTGCCCTTCGCCCTGTAACGAATAGAATATCTCGTTGACCCGCATCAATTCTCAATTATCAATTATCAATTGTCAATTATCAATTGTTAATTATCAATTATCAATTGAATAGATGGCCACATTGCCCTCACTCTCCTGCACACGAGCCTTATAGCAGGTGGCAATCTGCTCAGTACACCAACGGGCGATATTCTCCGCCGTGGGGTTGAAGGGCAGCACCTCGTTGAGGTCCTGGTGGTCGATGACACGCTTGATGAGTCGTTTCACTTCGCTGAAGTCGACAACCATACCGTTTTGGTTGAGTTCTGCCGACTTGCAATAGATGGTGATGCGCCAGTTGTGGCCGTGAGGCTTGGTGCACTTGCTGTCGTAGTCGAGCTTC
>JAGBLC010000076.1 GCA_017635615.1 Prevotella sp. | reverse complement strand
GACGTCGAGGCAGGCGATAGCGAGGATGAGCATCGCCCAGACGCTGACAAGGAAGATGGTGAGCAACGGCGAAACGCTGAAGGGGTTGAGCGTGGGATGGAAGTAGAAATGCTGCCACACCTGCGGCGCAAACATCTGGATGCTGGCATAGAGCGAAGCAGCAGCTGCCACGGTGAGCGCAAGGAGCGTGGGATAGACGGAGTCGATGTCGTTGAAATGAACAATCTTGGCATTCTGCCGACGGATTCGCCTGACGAGATAAGCGAAGGCGATCAGACTGATGACGACGAGGAACACCAGCAGATGGGAGTTGCTGAAGGTAGAGATGAACTGCGAGATGGGGTCATCGGGATCGACGGCACGGAGCAGTTCGCTTTCATGAGTCCATCCGAAGGAGTACTGGTCGCGAGCCACCTGCACCCATACGCTGTCGTCGGGGTCGGTGGGAATGATGCGTATGTCGGCCACGACAAGATGGTCGTGCCGGCGGACGGCAAAGGTGTCGGTTGGCATCAGGCTGAGTACTTCCTCCGGCTGTTGGCGGATAAGCAGCATAGAGTCGGCCTTCACCACGAAGTTGAAGTTCTCGTGGTAGTGGTGCTGCGCCACGAAGGCCAGCGAGTCTTGTTTGCGACGTAGCTCGGCCGAGTCGATTGTCTCCTCCACGACGATGCTGTCGGCTGGCAAGGGTAGCTCGCCAGTGGGAATAACTTTGGGCTTGCTGTAACAGGCAGCGAGCAACACAACGCCCGCCAACAGCACTGAGGCCCGGATGATGCGCCCAAGATTCTGCTTCATATCTGTCTTGAATTGTTTTTTATCAGTATGCTACTCCTGTTGGCTATTCTCCGTAGACGTTCATCTGGCAGTTTCTGCAGTCGAATTCCAAACGGAAACGCCGGCTGTCGGGCAGACGGAGGTAGAGAGGCTCGCGCCAGGGCAGTTCTCCCCTACCCTGCTTGCGGCAGTAGCCGAGACTGTAGCGCAGGCAATGGCGACACTGCATAAGCATCGGGTGGCCTACGGGATGCGTCTCGAGAGATGTGGCATCGGCTATCCCCTGACTGCGGTAGAAATCGCGCGCCGCCTGGTTGGCTGCGTTGTAGAGATAGGGGTATTTCGAGGTACGAGGTGCGAGCTGCGAGGTACGATTGTCGTTCGAGGTGCGAGCTGCGAGCTGCGAGGTACGATTGTCGTTCGAGGTACGAGGTGCGAGCTGCGAGGTACGAGATATGTTGTTGTGCGAGCTACAAGGGGTACCGTCTTGGTTTTGAGAATCTGCATCAGCGGTATTCTCACATCTCGTACCTCGCACCTCGCACCTCGAATCACACTCGCACCTCGAATCACACTCGCACCTCGAATTAACCTCCTCGACGACGCTGCGTCGCAGCTCTGCCAGCTGACTCGACGGGATGAAGAAGTTGAACTGCAGCGGATGGAACACCACTTCGCAACACTCATAGGGGGTGGTGCCGAGCTTCGACAGCTGGCGCACGATGTTGTCGCGCTGCGGCTTCTGCGCCTCTTGTTTGTCGCATTTCAGGACAGTCTCGCCCAGCAGTTGTCCATCAGCGGCATCAAGCATCTGCAGCGAGAAGCCCCCCTCCACCTCGCTGAGTACCATACGCACAGCAATCTTGCGGACAGCCGTCTGGCCTTTCATCAACCGTTCAAACTCCACGTCGTTGTTGCGATAGAGGGCCATGCCCTTTCGCAGCGACGGCGGCATCTTCAGCGGGAAGAGCCGGTTGCCCTCCACACGATTCACGCGGAAGCCTTCAAGCTTTTCCTCCCAGCCATCATTTCTCGCACCCCTGTTATCTCTTCTCACTCCACGATCATCACTGAAGAAACATAGCCCGTCGCCATTGGCAAAGCTGGCTGTACCGGCAACGGTGAACGAGTTTCCACGTATCTCCTTCACCTTACCCACATACTCTCCCAAGGCTTTCGGCGTGTCGGGCGAGAAGACATCGGGTGTACGTCCGTAAAGGAAATAGCTGGTAAATCCCCTGTTGAACGTTTTATGCAAATCGGGTGAGAACAAATAGGTTACGTTGCCACGAGAAGTTCTTCTGTAGCGTCCGTTGCTCCGCCTGATGATGTCGTTGAGCCGTTGACTATAGGCTGCTGTTACGTTCTTCACGTAGTCGACGTCCTTCAGCCGTCCCTCTATCTTCAGCGACACGGCTCCGGCGTCGAGCAGTTCCTCAAGGTGGTCGATTCGGCACATATCGCGCAGCGAGAGCCAGTGGCGCGGACGGTCGATGGTCTTACCGTCTGCATCTTCCAGGGCGAAGTTCAGACGGCAGAACTGTGCACAGGCTCCACGGTTGGCACTCCTTCCGAAGCAATACTGCGAAGCATAGCATTGTCCGGAATAGCTCACACAGAGAGCCCCATGGACAAACACCTCCAGTTCGACCTCGGGCACCGCATCGTGGATGGCACGGATGTCCTGCAAGGAAAGCTCGCGGGCCAACACCACACGACTGAAGCCCAAGCTGCTCAACCAGCGCACTTTCTCTATCGTCCGGTTATCAGTTTGTGTTGAGGCGTGGAAAGAAAAGGTTTTGTCTGTGATTCCACGTGGGGGCGTGGGGTCGAGGTATCTCGAATATACCCCCATGTCCTGCACGAGGATGGCATCGACGCCTATCGCCCTGAGCTGGTCGATGAGGCGGAGCGTGTCATCGAGTTCATCGTCGTAGACAATGGTATTCACAGTGACGTAGACCTTCGCCCCAAACTGATGGGCATAGCGGCACAGCTCGGCGATGTCGTCGAGTGAGTTGCCGGCTGCCACACGAGCACCGAAGCGGTCGGCACCGATATAGACGGCATCGGCACCGTGGTCGATGGCAGCCATGCCACACGCCAAATTCTTGGCTGGTGCCAGCAGTTCGATGGTTCTTACTTCCATCAATTCTCAATTATCAATTATCCTTTATCAATTATCAATTCTCCATCAGCTTGCGGTAGCGGATGCGCTTCGGTTCTTCAAGACCAAGGCGGGCAGCCTTGTTGGCCTCATATTCGGAGTAGTTGCCTTCGAAATAGAACACGTTGCCCTCGCCTTCGAAAGCAAGGATATGCGTGCAGATACGGTCGAGGAACCAGCGGTCGTGACTGATGATGACGGCACAGCCGGCGAAGGCTTCGAGACCTTCCTCCAGGGCGCGCAGCGTGTTGACGTCGATGTCGTTGGTCGGCTCGTCGAGGAGCAGCACGTTGCCCTCCTGCTTCAGGGCGATGGCCAAATGCAGACGGTTGCGCTCACCGCCGGAGAGCACGCCGCACTTCTTCTCCTGGTCGGCTCCGCTGAAGTTGAAGCGCGACAGATAGGCCCTGACATTGACATCGCGGCCTCCCATGCGGATGGTCTCATTGCCCTGGCTCACCACCTGATAGACACTCTTGTCGGGCAGGATATCCTGGTGTTGCTGGTCGACATAGCTGAGTCTGACCGTCTCGCCAACGTCGAACTGCCCGGCATCGGCCTTTTCCAAGCCCATGATGAGTCGGAAGAGCGTCGTCTTACCCGCTCCGTTCGGACCAATAACGCCCACAATGCCGTTGGGCGGCAGCATAAAGTTGAGGTCGCTGAAGAGCACCTTCTCGCCAAAAGCCTTTGCCACATGCTCCGCTTCAATCACCTTGTTGCCCAGACGCGGTCCGTTGGGAATGAATATTTCGAGCTTCTCCTCCTTTTGTTTCTGCTCTTCGTTGAGCATCGTCTCGTAGCTGTTCAGACGGGCCTTTCCCTTGGCGTGGCGCGCCTTCGGAGCCATGCGCACCCATTCCAATTCGCGTTCGAGCGTCTTGCGGCGCTTTGAGGCCTGCTTCTCCTCCTGTGCCAGACGCTGACTCTTCTGTTCGAGCCACGACGAGTAGTTGCCCTTCCAGGGGATGCCTTCGCCACGGTCGAGCTCAAGAATCCATTCTGCCACATCGTCGAGGAAGTAGCGGTCGTGAGTGACGGCGATGACCGTTCCCTCGTATTGCTGGAGATGCTGCTCCAACCAGTCGATCGACTCAGCGTCGAGGTGGTTGGTAGGCTCGTCGAGCAACAGCACATCGGGCTTCTGCAAGAGCAGACGGCAGAGAGCCACACGGCGGCGCTCACCACCCGAGAGATGCTCCACCGACTGGTCGGCTGGCGGACAGCGCAGGGCATCCATGGCACGTTCGAGTTTCGAGTCCATGTTCCATGCGTCGGTGGCGTCGATGATGTCCTGCAGCTCAGCCTGACGGGCCATCAAGCGGTCCATCTTGTCGGCATCCTCGTAGTATTCGGGCAGTCCGAGCTTCTGGTTGATCTCGTCGTATTCGCGCAGGGCGTCGTAGACATGCTGCACGCCCTCCATGACGTTCTCCTTCACCGTCTTCGTGTTGTCGAGCGGCGGGTCTTGCGGCAGGTAGCCCACGCTGTAGCCCGGGCTCCACACCACCTGTCCCTGATATTGCTGGTCCAGTCCAGCGATAATCTTCATGAGCGTCGACTTACCGGCACCGTTCAGACCGATGATGCCTATCTTCGCCCCATAGAAAAAGCTGAGATAGATGTTCTTGAGCACTTGCTTCTGGTTCTGCTGGATGGTCTTGCTCACACCGACCATCGAGAAAATCACTTTCTTGTCGTCTACTGTTGCCATAGGTCTCGTTTTCTTGATAATTGTTGCAAAGTTAGCTATTTAAATACGGAAAACGAAAGAAATATGTATTTCTTTGGTTTATTTCTCACTTTTTAGGATAAAACATCGTTGCCGCATACCTAAATAATATTAAAAGATGAACAAGATTTTTGCGAATCAGCAAAAATGCCCTAACTTTGCAGTCAATTCTATTAACATCGGGCCAGCGAGGCGGAATTTCTGCCCCTGCGGTCCCTAAACAAAAAAAATACCTCATGAACAACATCGAACTGAAACCTGCTTGCGTCTTTGAAATGTTTGCAAAGCTCAACCAGATTCCTCGTCCCAGCAAGCGCGAGGAGAAGATTATCGAGTATCTGAAAAACTTCGGCGAGAGCCGTGGATTGGAGACGGTTGTCGACGAGACGGGCAACGTCATCATCCGCAAACCCGCCACGAAAGGCTTCGAGAACCGCCAGACGGTCATCCTGCAGAGCCACATGGACATGGTGTGCGAGAAGCTTGTCGACCTCGACTTCGACTTCGACAAGGATGCCATCCAGACTTATGTCGACGGCGAATGGCTCACCGCGAAAGGCACCACACTGGGAGCCGACGACGGTATCGGCTGCGCCATCGAGATGGCTATCCTCGACTCCAACGACTTGGAGCACGGTCCCATCGAGTGTGTCTTCACACGCGACGAGGAGACAGGACTTACCGGTGCCATGGGCATGAAGCCGGGATTCATGACGGGCGACATGCTCATCAACCTCGACTCCGAGGACGAAGGACAGATCTTCGTATCGTGTGCCGGCGGCCGCAACACCACAGCAACCTTCCACTTCGAGCGCGAAAAGGCTCCCGCCGACATGTTCTTCCTGAAGGTTTCGCTCAAGGGTCTCGTCGGCGGTCACTCTGGCGACGACATCAACAAGAAGCGCGCCAATGCCCTGAAGGTGCTCGCACGCTTCGCCTATATGGTACAGGAGAAGTACGGACTGCGTCTGGCCTGCTTCAATGCCGGCAAGCTGCACAACGCCATACCGCGCGACGGCATGATTGTCTTCGCTGTTCCTGCTGACAAGAAAGAGAACGTACGCGCCGACTGGAACGTCTTCACCGCTGCCGTAGAAGAAGAATACCACGTCACGGAGCACTCGATGCAGTTCGCCATGGAGAGCGCCGAGGCTGCCGATGTGCTGCCCCTCGACGTGAGCACACGCCTCATCCAGGCCCTGCAGGCTGCCGACAACGGTGTCTTCGCCATGTGTCAGGACGAAGAGATAGCATGGCTCGTGGAAACCTCGAACAACATGGCCAGCGTGGAGACGAAAGAGAAGGAGGTGGTCGTCATCTCGTCGCAGCGCAGCAACGTGATGAGCGCCCTCGACAACCAGGCTGCCACCATCAAGGCCGTCTTCCAGCTCGCTGGTGCCGATGTGGTACAGGGCGACGGCTATCCTGCCTGGAAGATGAATCCCAACAGCGCTCTGACGAAGATTACGGTGGATACCTACAAGAAGCTCTTCGGCAAAGACCCGAAGGTGCTGGGCATCCATGCCGGACTGGAGTGCGGACTCTTCTCTGAGAAGTATCCTAACCTCGACATGGTGTCGTTCGGACCCACACTGCGCGGTGTCCACTCGCCCGACGAGCGTCTGCACATCCCCACCGTCCAGATGGTCTGGGATCATCTGATGGAGATTCTGAAGAACATCCCTGAGAAATAAGGAATGAAATCACTAAGCAAAAGTTTCATCATTTTCGGCTTGGCTCTTGTGCTTTCTGGCTGCGGTCAGAAGCACAAGGCTAAGTCTGTTATTGTCTCCTTCATTGAGGAGAACACCACCCTTGCCGACATGAACCGGTCGTTCGACCGTCTTGACTCTACCTACCGCCTGACAGACAGTATCATCGTGAGCATGCAGCAGCAGGCACGTCAGTTGCCGCAGCTGAAGAAGAATGTCTCTTTCGGCAAACGTCCGAAAGGTGAGGCACTGCTCTATCAACGTGTCAAGTTCTGCAACGAGAGCGACACCATCCGAATGACTTTCTACATGGACCGCGCCATGACGAATGTTGTGGCCTGCAAAGAGAACTGATTCTTTGCCTCGCCACCTATTATGCGCAACGTAGGAGGTCACGCTTCCCAGCGTGACACCTGCCACTTACGCACCAATGTAGGAGGTCACGCTTTCCAGCGTGACATCTGCCACATACGTGCTGTTGCGGGCGGAAACGTGGCTCCGCCCTTACAAACGCTGTTCCGCCCTTACGGTAGCCAGCCACTTGGAACCCCTCCCCTCGGGGAGGCTGGGAGGGGGCTTCCCTATATCCCGAATATGCGGGCCACATTGGCATCGGTAACCTCGGAGATATAATCTTCCGTCGTTTGGTAACATTCTGCCAAACGTTGTTGCACAAACTTCACGTAAGCACTCTCATTACGCTTCCCACGCATCGGAACGGGAGCCATATATGGGCTGTCAGTCTCTAAGACGATGCGTTCCAACGGCACTACCTGCGGCAACACCTCTGGCAGGTGACTCTTCTTGAACGTCAACACGCCACCGATGCCTAACACAAAGCGGGGGAACTGCAACAGTTCCTGAGCCTCTTTCTCATTGCCCGTGAAGCAATGGAACACGCCGCCAGGCAGATCGTCGGCGTACTTCTTCAAGAGGGCGACCATCTCGTTCTGCGCCTTCCGGCAGTGGATCATCAGCGGCAGGCGGGTCGCGATGCTCCAGCGTACCTGTTCTTCAAAGGCTTCCAACTGCTCTTTTTCAAACTCACGGCTCCAATAATAGTCAAGGCCCACCTCGCCGATGGCAATAAAGCGAAGCCCCCTTCCGGCCTCACCGAGGGGAGTTGGCCCCCTCCCGACCTCCCCGAGGGGAGGAGTTTGATTAGCAGCGAGAGAGTCAGCAAGCTGCTGTTTCATCTGGGCGAGTACTTCACGATAGTCGGCCTTCACCTCTTCGGGATGCAGGCCAATCATCGGATAGGCGTAGCCGGGAAACTGGCGGCAGGTATCTGTCACGGTCTGGACTGAGCACAGATCGATGGCGGGGATGAACACCTTGCTCACCCCGGCATCCTTGGCCCGTTGTATCATTTCTGCACGGTCGTCGCTATACTCCGGTCCGTCCAAGTGTGCGTGTGTATCTATCATTTTTGATGTTTGAAGGTTGAAGGTTGACGGATTCCTTTGTACTTCATAATTCTAACTTTCTAAAACTTACGATTCATCATGCGGTTGGTGTAGGCAATGAGCTCTTGCTTCTTCTCAGCAGCAACCCCTACCCTGTCGAGATAGCGACGGCTCTCGGCAAAATAATGTTCTATCTTCTGCTGTGCCAGCTCGGCAATGCCAATCTCATTATAG
>JAGBLC010000075.1 GCA_017635615.1 Prevotella sp. | reverse complement strand
TCTTTTGCAAAGCATGCAGGTGCAACCATAGAGATTAACACCAAAATCAAAAACCACTTTTTCATAACTTATTTCGTTTGTCTAATTAACATTCCAGGAGCTAAATTCCCTATGCTACCCTTTAGATAGGTTCTGTCAATATTTGCATTCCCTATTTTCAGTTTTCCTGCATCATCAGAAATCGAGATTTTCTTTCCGTTTTTAATCAATTCAGCCACATAATTGTTGTCGCCATTAGACAAAAGACCAATATCTGTAAACCGATTATCCCACACTTTTCCTTTTTCTACTTTTAAAGAGGAGACCTTCTTATAGCGGTACGTATTATTTTTTTCGTTATACACTTTTTCAAGGACTTCAAACTTTGATTTTTTATTTATGCCCTCTTTTAGTCCGATAAAAGCTGTTATCTTTCCTTCTTCCACATCAGCCAATGGAGCTTTTACACTGAAGTCTTCGTATTTCTTTTGGAGTTTAGCATACGCATTATCAAGTGCAACAATTGTTGCTAAAGGCAAGTATGCTTTGTAGTTTTCTAAACGTTGCCCCGTAATTTGTTTTCTGTTATAGGCAGAAGCATCCACACCCGTATTCTCACTCATATAACACTTACTCACTTCAGAGCCTAAAAACGCCATTTTAAAGTAATTGTCGGTGAGAAATTTTTCCGTGTCTGTACCGTTATAATACTTGTCAATGAAATAGTTCTCAACGGCCTCATTCCAGACAAGTCTAAAAAGATATACTTCAACTTTTACATTAAAGGTTGTATGCTCACGTGCATTAAACTCTGAGAGTGTTCCATGCAGATCTATGTCAACAGGTTTTCCATTGATTTTTATTCGTTTTCCCGCTTCTTGAAATGATTTGTTCATCCGTTCAAACTTCTCGTCTCCATTTTCGTAACTAATTGTTGTAAAAGTAGCGTATGTATTGGGAATTAGATCCATTCCTGCATCTTTAAGTATGGACATACCTCTTACAGTTTCCTTTGCCCTTAGTCGTTCTAACTCCGATGCGTTGTAAGCTCCTCTTTCTTGTATCAGTTCCATGTTGAAAAAAGAACCATCACTCATCTTGGATGACATATTGAACCACTTTGCTATCAACTGGTTGGCAATATGATTTCTCTCAATATAGTTTTTCAGATTTTCCAAATTCTGTTTTTTATCCTCGATACTCTGCAGATATGCTTGAATTTTACTTGTCCTTTGAGCATTTTGTGATCTTATCGCCTCAAGACGAGATGCTTGCTGTCTGCTCCCGAAATTATTCTGTCTGTTGTAGGTACTACTTTGGCTTTGCGCTACAGTCTGATTTCTATTGTTTTCAAATTCTATTCCTTTCAATATTCTCTGCCCTACATAATGTGAATTATACTTGTCTGATAAGTGATATTGTTCACAAGTCCGAGTGGCAATCGCTTTTAATTCATTATTTGTAATACTAATGCCAAAGTAGAATGGACATATTGAATTTCGACGGTAATGCATGTCTTTTTGTGCGAATAGGGGAAAGCATAGCATTATAGTTACTATAATGGCCATTTTCCTTTTGCTGATTTGTTCTTTCATTTTATTTTATTTGTCCCCCTCGGCTCAACGGGTGCGGTTAATAGATTTCTTTATTCAAGGCACAAAAAGGAAAGTGTGAGCCTACTTCACGTATTCTATCTGTAGGCTCTCGACTGCCCGAATGTTGAATAAGAAAAGTCGCTCACACCTCGGGCTGTATATGTAAGATAGATACATATATACAAACCTAAGGTTGCGTCTTTTGCTTATCCGAACATTCAGTGAGTTGTCGAGATTCACAGATACGGAATAGCGAAACGCTTCCTAATTATGTCTGCCGCAGATTGTATGCGGCGCTGCAAAGTTAAGAAGAATTTATCAGAAACGCAAATTTTTGAGCGACTTTTTCTTTTACTTCTCAAAAAAACGCGCCTACTTGAACTTAATCACTCGGAAATCGTTTTTATTGTCGATGATGACACCGTCGGCTTTGAGCTTGCGGGCCTTGCGGGCAGCCTTCCACAACAAGTACTTCTCGAGGCGGGGACGCTCAGGACGTATGATGGGCAGAATGAGCGGCGTGTATGAACCGTAGGCTGTCACCTCGAAATTGCGCTGCACCTCGTTCTCATTCAGGAACACCTGCACATGGTCGTAGGTGTCCTTTTTACGCACGTCGGTCTTGAACAGCATTTTGCCGGGCAGCGTGGTGTAATGGATTTTCTTCTCATAGTTCTGTTTCAGCGTGTCCGTGTTGATATAACTGACGGTGCAGCTTGCGGATAAGAATAAGACACTGCCAAAGAAGAACAGGTTTCTCAGTTGCTTTTTCATTTTTTTCTTGCTTTTTAAAGGTTTAACTTGTTAACGGCGACAAAGGTAACAAGTTTCTTTGGAAAAGCAATCATCCATTTCGTCCACTTTGCGACTTCAGCAGGGCACATCGTAATAACGGAACACTTTGCTATCGTAAGAAGGGTCGTGTTGAGGGTCGTTGCGCATCATCCGCCATAGCTGTGTCGCACGATAGTAGAGGATGGTCTGGCACCATTCGGTCGACATTGTGTGCTCGCTGACTTTGTCGTGAAACGTTTTCCTTACTTGACCAAAAAGGGGCAAAATGCTTTCTTCGAAGTCAATCCATAGCTGGGCATAGCGCTGTTGGTTGATGTGATAGTAGATGGAGTCGTTGTAATGGCCAAGTGCTTTCTTGAATCGCATGCCTATCAGTCGTTGCAGTTCACGGCGTAAGGCCAGCGTGTCTTCCGGCATCTTACTCGTAATGGCTGGTTTCTGACTATCATCAGTTGCCTGTTGATTGTTGGCCGTTGACCGTTGGCCGTTTCCATCTGCCGATGTCCCTTGGTCAGCGGGTATGGTCGTTGGTGCTGGCGCCGAAACCTCTGGCTGATTGACTGGAGGAGAAGTATTTGTTGGTGGTACTAAAACGGGTGACGTGGAGGCAGGAACCTCTGCTGTAGAAGGGTTACGAGAATCTTGCGTTGCCAAGCTGTCCGGTTGCGACAGGGGTGGGAGCGTAGTCACTTGTTTACGGTCAAATACGAAGAGCGCAACGATAGCCAAGGCTACCACTAAAGCCACCACCCACCACCATGGCCAATGTCGATGGCTCACAGCCTGCTGCAGCTCGTCGACGGAGGCGTATCGGAGGAACATCTTCCTTTCCGTGCAACGTTTGATGACCTTATTATAATAGCGCGCGCAAGGCAGTGTCTGCAAGATGCGGCCGATGGCATAGATGTCAGTACGGGCGTCCACTTTCGCCGAGCCGTCTATCTGCTCAGGGGCTGCGTATTTGTCTGTACGTCCCGTCGTGTCGGTGTAACAGTCGGCATAGCAATAGCCCAGGTCTATCAGCTTGACATCGTGGTCAATGCGCGAAATGAGGATGTTGTCGGGCTTCAGGTCAAGGTGTACAATCTGATGGCTGTGCAGATAGCCAACGACGCTGAGCAGCTGCTGCAGAAAACGGTCGGCGTTCTTGCGATGGGTGAAATAGTCGGGATGATGTTCGACAAACTGGTTGAGCGTCTCGCCGTCGACATAGTCCATCAGGATGCCGTCGTCGGTCTTGGCCGTATAGCGTACCAGATGAGGATGGTCGAGCGAATAGCCCGTCTCAAACTCCTTCTGAAGAGCAGCTACATACTGCGGATGGGTGCGCAGCAGGGGCTTCAGCCGTTTCAGGAAGTGCAGTTTACCGTAACGCTTCACGCGATAGCACTCACACGTAGTGCCACCTACCTGCAACAGCTCGGCATCGGGAAAGGTCTGCTGCACTTCAGAAAACGACGATGTGCTATCCATCATGCATCAAAGCAATTCAAAGTCAATGCCCTGCGCCTTGCCCGCCGTGAAGGCACCCAGGCTTTGACCGTCTCTTATCACTTCCGAGACGAGTAGCGGATAATGGCGCACGATATGGGTCAGCGTCAGCACGTCGCCCTTCTGCAACTTGCTGTTCTCGCTCTCCACCACGCGGAAATGATTGTCGCCCAAGTTCTCGATAGTCAGTTCCCGGTTGGGAGGATACGAAATGATCACTTGTTGGCCTTTCTCTAAATAGCATGCCAGATACTCATCACGGTCGTCGAAAGCCGAGTTGCTGCAGTTCTCGTCGATGAGCCGCAAGGCGTCCCAATTGGCGTAGCCCAGATAGCGGGCGATGATGTCGAGCGTCGAGGTGCGAGGGGTACGTTCGTCGGCAATGAATCCCAATAGTCGCTTCATGGTGTTCACACCAATATGCTCGCCCGTCACTGACTCAACATCAAGGGCCAGAAGTTCGCAATCGCGCGAAAGCCGAATCTCATGGCCAGATTTCTCTCTTAGCAGTTCTATGATATAAGGTGATAGCTTCATCTTCTGATAAATAACGACATCAGTTCAATAGGGTCTCTTACAATGATGGGAGGAAAATAAATGTAAGTCGAGAGCCCGCTCTTGACTTACTGTTTTGCTGTCATTCCCACTCGATCGTTGATGGTGGCTTTGAGGAGATGTCGTAGCAGACGCGGTTGACGCCGCGCACCTTGTTGATAATCTCGTTCGAGACACGGGCCATGAAGTCGTAGGGCAGATGGGCCCAGTCGGCCGTCATGGCATCGGTCGAGGTGACGGCACGCAGTGCCACGGGATGTTCGTAGGTGCGCTCGTCGCCCATGACACCGACGCTGCGGACGGTGGAGAGCAAGATAGCTCCCGCCTGCCATATCTGGTCGTAGAGGGATACTTCAATCTCACCGTCGGTCATGGCTGCGGGCACACCGGCAGCCAGCACACGGCGAGCTTCCTCGTCACTGAGCTTCACCTTGTAGTCGCGCAGTCCACGGATATAGATATCGTCGGCCTCCTGCAGGATGCGCACCTTCTCGGGCGTGATGTCGCCCAGGATGCGGACGGCCAAGCCCGGTCCGGGGAAGGGATGGCGTGTG
Source organism: Prevotella sp. (assembly GCA_017635615.1). Classification (GTDB taxonomy): domain Bacteria; phylum Bacteroidota; class Bacteroidia; order Bacteroidales; family Bacteroidaceae; genus Prevotella. Next base: position 10,760 of record JAGBLC010000075.1, on the reverse strand, counting down.
ATGAGATGTTCGGGCATGCCCATCTGACGACCCACGCGGCGCACCTCGTCCTTGAAGAGCCACTTCAGCGGTTCGCAGAGCTTGAGGTTCATCTCCTTGGGCAGCCCGCCCACGTTGTGGTGGCTCTTGATGACCTTTCCCGTGATATTGAGCGACTCGATGCGGTCGGGGTAGATGGTGCCCTGAGCCAGCCAGCGATAAGCCCCCGAAGCCCCCCCTACGGCCCCCGAAAGGCTACGGGTAGGCGAGCTTTGCTCGGGAATGGGGGCTTCATTAGTTTCTGTGCCGTCAATCAGTGCTTTCGCCTGTTCATTGAATACTTCGATGAAGTCGCGGCCAATGATCTTGCGCTTCTGTTCGGGGTCGGTAACACCGGCGAGATCGGCAAAGAACTTCTCAGAGGCATCGACACCGATGACATTCAGACCAAGCACCTTGTAGTCGTCCATCACCTGCTGGAACTCGTTCTTGCGCAGCATGCCGTGGTCGACGAAGATGCAGGTGAGCTGTCGGCCGATGGCCTTGTTGAGGAGTACGGCTGCCACCGAAGAGTCGACACCTCCGGAGAGTCCGAGGATGACGCGATCCTGACCAATCTGTTCTTTCAGTTCGGCCACGGTTGTCTCTACAAACGAGGCCGCACTCCAGTCTTGGCGCGAGCCGCAGATGTCGACGACGAAGTTTTTCAGCAGCAGCGAGCCCTGCACGGTGTGGAACACCTCGGGGTGGAACTGGACAGCCCAAATACCAGCCCCCCCTACGGCCCCCGAGGGGGCTTCGCTACCGATAGGAGCATTTGTAGCCCCCTTGGTGGCAGAATGGGGGGCTGCGAATGCCGCGTACTTCACATCGGCTGTAGAGGCGATGACCTGGAAGCCGTCGGGAATCTGGGTGATGCTGTCGCCGTGGCTCATCCACACCTGCGAGTTGTCGTCGAAGCCTCGGAAGAGTGGGTTCTCCTTGTCGATGTACTGCAGGTGGGCACGTCCGTATTCGCGCGTGTTGGTCTTCTCGACGCGCCCTCCGTTGACGTGGGAGATATATTGCGCCCCGTAGCAGATGCCCAAGACAGGTACTTGGCCCACAAACTGGCTGAGGTCTACCTGAAACGCTTCCGGGTCGTGTACCGAGAAGGGCGAACCGGAGAGAATGACGCCGATGACGGCCCCTGACTGCAAATCCGCCTCTACGGTTGAAAACTTGTTGTAAGGCAGTATCTCGCAGAAGGTGTCGAGTTCGCGAACGCGGCGGCCGATGAGCTGCGTGGTCTGACTGCCAAAGTCGAGGATGATGATTTTCTGTTGCATATTGATTAAGTTGACGAGTTGACGAGTTAATGAGTTGACGAGTTGACAAGTTGCTGGGAAATAAAGGTTTCTGCAGCTTCGAGCGTGTCGACCTTGCCCACATCGAGTAGCTTCAGGTCCCACTGCGTGGCACCATAAATGTCAAGCTGTATACTGTGATTAATGTAGAAATCGATGATGGGAAAACGTTCGGGCATCTTCTGTAGAAGAGGGAAAACGGTGGGCTTGATAACGTGGATACCCGAGAAGGCCAACTCTTGTTTTCCTTCGCTGCTGATGAAGGGCATGGGGGTACGTATCTCACGCGTATCCTTATTAATCCACGCACGCAGTACGTTCCAGCGATTGAAGACGAGGTAGCGCGAGGTGATGCGTTTGCTCACGAGCAGCGTGGCGGCATATTGGCTCTGTGCCGCTCTGTCGTAAAGCTCTTTGAGGCGTGCATTGCTGAGGATGTCGACATTGTGTATCAGGATGGGACTTTCCTCGTCGAACAGCGGCAGTGCTTTACGGATGCCTCCCCCCGTTTCGAGCAGTTTCCCGCTCTCGTCGCTGATGCGGATGTCGAGGCCGAAGTTGTCGTTGGCCTGTAGATAGTCTATTATCTGCTGGGCGAAATGATGCACGTTGACGACGATGCGCTCGAAGCCTTCCTGCTTCAGCTTCATCACCACATGCCACAGCAGGGGCTTGCCCGCTACCGGAACCAGGGCCTTGGGCATGGTGTCGGTAAGGGGGCGGAGCCGGGTTCCTAATCCGGCGGCAAAGATCATTGCTTGTCTCATGATGAAGGTTGGGTTACGGTGGTTGAATGAGGAAGTATTTGGGTGATGTTCTGTTCGCGGTGGCAGATACGCACCTCGATGCCGAACTTCCGGTGGATATGCTCTGCCAGATGCTGCGCTGAATAGACCGAGCGATGCTGTCCGCCGGTGCATCCGAAACAAAACATCAGCGAGGTGAAGCCACGCTGCAGGTAGCGGGCCACATGAGCATCGGCCAGACGGTAGACGCTGTCGAGGAAGGTGAGAATCTCGCCATCGTCTTCAAGGAAACGGATGACAGGCTCGTCAAGACCCGTGAGCTGTTTGTAAGGCTCATAGCGCCCGGGGTTGTGCGTCGACCGGCAGTCGAATACATAGCCGCCGCCATTGCCCGACTCGTCCTCAGGTATACCTTTATGATAAGAGAAACTGTAGACGCGAACCACCAAGGGGCCCTTGCCGTCGTATTTAGAGAACGTGGCTGGTCCGTCTTTCGGATTGGCCTCATAGACGTTGGTTTCGGCGGTTCGATAGCCGTCGGCTCGTTTTACCTTACTTTCTTCTTGCGGTGCAAATTGCGGCAGTTCAGTCAGCCGTTGCAGCATCTCGACGAGGTAAGGGTAGGGGAAGTCGTTCTCGCTGAGCATCTGGCGCAGGTTGTCGATGGCGGGCGGTATGCTCTCGATGAAATGCTTCTTGCGTTCGAAATAGCCCCGGAAGCCATAAGCTCCCAATACCTGCAAAGTACGAAAAAGTACAAAGAGGTGGAGCCGTTCGGTGAAGTGCTGCATCGACGGCACCTCGGTGTAGTTGCGCAGCGAGTCGTAATAATCGGCAATGAGTTCGCGGCGCAGTCTGTCGGGGTAGCGTGCAGATGCCTGCCAGAGGAAGGAGGCAAGGTCGTAATAAAAAGGACCTTTCCTTCCGCCTTGGAAGTCGATGAAGTAGGGCTTGTCGTCGCGACTGAGCATCACGTTGCGAGCCTGGAAGTCGCGATAGAGGAAGGCAGTCCCCGTTTCTGCCGTCAGGTCTTTGGCCATCAGGCGGAAGTTGGCTTCCAGCTTCAGTTCGTGGAAGTCGATGTCGGTGGGTTTCAGGAAGCAATACTTGAAGTAGTTGAGGTCGAACAGGACGCTGTCGGCGTTGAACTTCGGCTGCGGGTAGCAACACGACCAATCGAGCCCTCGGGCTCCACGAATCTGGATGTTGGGCAGTTCGCGGATGGTGCGTCTTAGCAGTTCTTTCTCCTTTTGGTTATAGCGTCCGCCAGCCTCCCGGCCGCCGCGAATGACGTCGTAGAGCGACCGTGTGCCAAGGTCTTGCTGTAGGTAGCGCAGCTCGTCGTCGCTCACTGCGAGTACCTCTGGTACGGGCAGTTTCCGCTTGGTGAAGTGGCGCGCCAGGGTGATGAAGGCATGGTCTTCGTCTCGACTGGTGCCTACGACCCCTATCACCGACCGTCCGTCACGGCCTGTCAGGCGGTAGTAGGCTCGGTTGCTGCCTGCTCCTGGCAGCTGTTCCGTCGTAGCCGGTTCCGTGCCGTTCCACTGTCGGTATAGTTCTGTCAGTTGTTTCATGTTATCAGCTGATGCAAGTAAAAAATGCTTTTTCGGTTGCAAAGGTAACGTTTTTTTTCCAATCGTGCAAGAAATGTGGCAGTAAACATGTGTACCTTCTCAACTTGCAGGCCGACAACCCCCAAAAAAGACGGAGGGTTGTCGGCCTGTGAGTTGAATTAATGAAATGTAGCCCCTGGGAGCGGGATAGGGGATGACCCGTTTAGAAGGGCAGGTCGTCAGCAGGAGCCTCTTCCGTGGCGGGCTGTGCCGGTGGGAAGGGTGCCGGCTGTTGCTGTGCGGGCTGTGCGCCTTCGCCTGGAGCTGGAGGTGGCGGGAAAGCTGTGCCGCCAGCTTGTGGTTGCATGCCCATGGCTGCTGCCTGTGCTGCTGCCGGGTCGATGCGCTCTACCTTCCATGCCGTGATGTTGTTGAACCAGCGGCCATTGTATTCATGGGCGTCGATGTCGAAGCTGACACGCAGCTCCTCGCCACTCTGGATGTTCATTGCAGCGATGCGATCGGCACCAAAGACGCGGAAACAACACTTACGCGGATATTGCTCGTGTGTCTCGATGACGTATTCCTGACTCTTCCATGCGTTTCCTGTGCGGTTGGAAACACCGCCCTGCTCGGGCAATACCACTATGATTTTTCCTTCTATTTCCATAATAGGTGATTTGTGTGTTAATGATGTAATCGGATGCAAAGGTACGCATAATAATTGATAAATGAGAATGCGGGATTGATAATTATTGTAAAAATAATAAATAAAAACAAAATCATTTCATAAAATCTTCTTAAACATTCGTTGATTTTCAGTGGAATATTTGTGGCTGTGAGAAGAATTGTGTATTTTTGTAACCCAAAACTATTTTCAACAAGAAATAAGAAATAAAATTATATAAGATAGGAACCCATGAGATTTACATTATCAAGTTCGGCTTTCAGCAGCCGTCTGTCAACATTGTCGAAGGTGATCAACAGCAAGAACTCGTTGGCCATCCTTGACAGTTTTCTTTTCGAAGTTCAGAACAATCAGCTGACCATCACGGCCTCCGACAGCGAGAACGTGCTGACCACCACCTTGCAGCTGACGGAGTGCGACGGCGATGGAAGGTTTGCCGTGAACAACAAGACCATCCTTGATGCCGTGCGCGAACTGCCGGAGCAGCCGCTGACCATCGATGTCGATACGGACAACTATACCATCAAGGTGGTCTATCAGAACGGTATCTACAACTTCACGGCGCAGAATGCCGACGAATATCCCAACGTACCCGCAATGGGTGAAGGGGCTACCACGGTAGTCATTCCGTCGGGAGTGTTGGCCGACAGCATCAGTCGCTCGCTCTTTGCCACTGCAACAGAGGAGCTGCGCCCGGTGATGAACGGTGTCTACTTCGACCTGACAGCCGACTGCCTGGCCATTGTTGCGAGCGACGGGCATAAGCTGGTGCGCAACCGCAACTACAACATCAAGACGGAGGAGCCCAAGTCGTTTATCCTCCCGAAGAAGCCTGCCACGCTGCTGAAGAATGTGCTGGTAAAGGACGAGAGCGACGTGGTGGTGCGCTTCGACGAGCGCAACGCTGAGATTCGCTTTGCCGACCATGTGCTGATGTGCCGCCTCATAGAGGGCCGCTATCCCAACTACAACAGCGTTATCCCACAGGACAATCCCAACGAGCTGACCATCGACAGGAAAGTGCTCATCGGTGTGCTGCGCCGCGTCATGCCTTTCGCCAGCGAGAGCAGTCAGCTGGTGCGGCTCCACTTGGAGACCGGGCTGATAGAGATTTCGTCGGAAGACATCGACTTCTCTACCAGCGCCAAGGAGCAGATCACGTGCGACTATACCGGCAACCGAATGAACATCGGCTTCAAGGGCCCGTCGCTCAACGACATTCTGAACAACCTGACGAGCGATGAGGTACAGCTGCAGCTGGCCGACCCGAGCCGTCCCTGCCTCGTCGTACCGGCACAGCAGCCCGAGAACGAAGACATCCTCATGCTCATCATGCCCATGCTGCTGAACGATTGAGCATTGACCATTGTTAATTGAACATTGAGCAATATTTATGAAGCTGAATATTAAGAAGCCCCTCGTTGTCTTCGACTTGGAGACAACGGGGCTTGATCTTGTTAAGGATAGGATTATACAGATTTCTTACATCAAGGTGATGCCCGACGGCACGGAAGTGAGGAAAAACCTGATGGTCAACCCCGAAATAGACATCCCCGCCGAAGTGGTGAAGCTGACGGGAATTACCAACGACGACGTGAAGGGGCAGCCCACCTTCAAGGAGCTGGCGGCCCGTCTGGCCGACGACTTCCACGGTTGCGACTTCGCCGGTTTCAACTCGAACCATTTTGATGTGCCCCTGCTGGCTGAGGAGTTTCTTCGTGCCGGCATCGACTTCGACTTTTCTAAGTGTAGGCTCATCGACGCGCAGACCATCTTCCACAAGATGGAGCGTCGAAACCTGGCAGCTGCCTACAAGTTCTATTGTGGACGGAAGATGGAAGACGACTTCGAGGCTCATCGTGCCGATCAGGATGCCGAGGCTACCTATCGCGTGCTTCAGGCAGAGCTTGACATGTACCAGCCCGGCAGACAGGAAGAGGAGGAGCGGCAGCTGCACAACGATATGGACGAGCTGGCACAGTTCTCGAAGGTGAACGACAACGTCGACTTTGCTGGCCGCATTGTGTGGAAAGACATGACCGACGGTCGCGGCAATGTGCTACTCGGAGCCGATGGCAAGCCGCAGCGCCACGAGGTGTTCAACTTCGGCAAGTACAAGGGCTGGGATGTGGCCGAGGTGCTGCATCGCGACCCGGGCTTCTTCAGCTGGATATTGGCCAGCGACTTTACCTACAACACGAAGCAGGTGCTGACCCGCATACGTCTGAGGGAGCTGAATAAAAAGTTGAAAAGTTGAAAGAGCATGCTGAAAGGAAAGAAAATAGTACTGGGCATCACGGGCAGCATCGCTGCCTATAAGGCCTGTCTCATCATCCGCGGACTGGTGAAGCGCGGTGCCGAGGTGCAGGTGGTTATCACACCGGCAGGGAAGGAGTTTATCACGCCCATCACGCTGTCGGCACTCACCCATAAACCCGTGGTGAGCGAGTTCTTCAGCCAGCGCGACGGTACGTGGAACTCGCATGTCGACCTCGGACTGTGGGCCGACGCCATGCTGGTAGCTCCCGCTACGGCAAGCACCATCGGCAAGATGGCCAACGGCATAGCCGACAATATGCTCATCACCACCTACCTGTCGATGAAGGCTCCCGTCTTCGTGGCTCCGGCAATGGATCTCGATATGTACGCACATCCCACAACGCAGCAGAATCTGGAACGCCTGCGCTCGTTCGGCAACCATATCATCGAGCCGCAGAGTGGCTTCTTGGCCAGCGGTCTGGAAGGGAAGGGGCGTATGGAAGAGCCGGAGAAGATTGTTGAGGTGCTCGACGAGTTTTTTTTGAGGAACGAGGAGAGAGGAGAGAGGAGAGAGAATACCGACGCAGCTGTCGGTGCCAATACCGAGTCCTCGAGCTTAGAAGGCAAGCGCATCCTGATAACGGCTGGCCCCACCTACGAGAAGATAGACCCCGTGCGCTTTATCGGCAACTACAGTAGCGGGAAGATGGGCTTTGCCTTGGCCGAGGAGTGTGCGCGGCGAGGAGCCGACGTGACGCTGGTAGCCGGTCCGGTCAGTCTGAGGTGTAGCGATGCCATTCGGCGCATCGATGTGGAGAGCTGTGAAGAGATGTACCAGGCTTCGGTGAAGGCCTTTGCCAACAGCGATGCTGCCATCCTCTGTGCCGCAGTGGCCGACTTCCGTCCTACGGAGGTGGCCGACAAGAAGATCAAGCGCGAGAAGGACGACCTCGTCATCCGTCTGGCTCCCACCCATGATATTGCTGCCGAGCTGGGGCGGATGAAGCGTGGCGGGCAGGTGCTTGTAGGCTTTGCCCTGGAGACCAACGACGAGCAGCAGAACGCCCTTCATAAGCTGGAGAAGAAGCGTCTCGACTTCATTGTGCTCAACTCGCTTCGCAACGAGGGAACCTGCTTCCGCAGCGACGACAACCAGGTGAGCATCATTTCTCACGAAGGGCAGCACGACTATAGTAGGAAGCCCAAGGCTGAGGTGGCCCGCGACATCGTAGACGAGCTCTATGCCCGTCTGTCGTGACTCTCGCGCACGCGTATATATAATAAGGTATAGCGACAATTATAATGCTTCATCGTCAGGACGGTGAAGCATTTTTTTTAGTTTCGGCAGGTGGCGTTTCTTCCTAAGCCACGCTGCCTTCTTCTGTTCGTATTCTTCGTGATGGCGTTCTAAAAAGTTGTCAGCCATACTCAATGTTCAATTTTTGTCAAACTTGCTGTAGATGACGGTAATCTTCAGGTCGTCGTACGGATTGGCCGAACCGCCCACGAGGCGTGTGCTGCTCAACGACATGTCGTGCGAGACGCGTGCCACGTAGGTAATCTGGTTCTGCGAGTAGGTAGAGAGGGTCACGGGAATGATGACCACGCGGTTCCAGTTGGGATGCTCTGCCAGCCAGTTGGGATTCTCTTTCAGTCCGGCCTCCTTTGTCTCCTTCATGTGCCGGATGAGGTTGGCGATGTTGTTGAACGTATATTTGTTGGACGTCTGCGGACTGCTGTTCGTGGCGACGAACGATTGCTTGTTGTCGGCCGTCTTTCCCTCTTCGAAGAAGTTGTACAGGCTGTCGCGCTCTATCATCAGCAGCGATGTGGGCACGCTGAGGGCATACTCGCTGTCTTGCTCGTTGTTGAGGCGTCGCAGCTCTATCTTTGCCGAGCTGAGCGTATCGTTCTCATGCTGACGGGTGATGTCGTCGACGGGGAGTGTCATTTCGGTAAAGATGCCCGCCGGTGTCTTCAGGTAGGTACACCTGTTGTCGGCGACGAGCTGGCTGAGCACCTCGTGGTCGTTCTCGATGGTTGTCGTCTGCAGCACCTCTTCCGTTCCGGCGAAGTTGGTGCTGACGGTGTAGATGGTGTCGCGCTCGTCGGTTTCGGTCTCGATGTGCACCTTGTTGCGGAAGTAGACGTTCATCTGGCTATGGCTGATATAGGCCATTGCTCCGATGCCGTCTTTCAGTTCCATGAAGAATCCCGGTGTCACGTTGTTGACAAACTTGTACGAGTCGTGGAAGTATTCTGGGTGGTCGTAATACTGTCTGAGCAGGTAGGTGCCGTAGTTGTTGTAGGTGTTGCCCAGGGCGTCGGTGTAGGGCTGGTTGAGCAGCACGCGGATGTGCGGCGAATAGACAGAGGAGAGCGCCCTGACACTGTCGGTGAAGTTCTGGTCGGCCAGCGAGTAGACGATGTCGGTGTTGATGCCGTCCTGGCGCAGCAGTCCCTGCTGGGCAGGGCTGTAGTTCGAGTAGTATTTCACGCCTTCCTTCATGGGCTCTGCCATTTCGTGGACGGTCATCTTCATCGTGGCGAGCGAGTCGCCGTAGTAGCTGTCGAAGAAGAGTCGGATGTCGCACGAGTCGGCTATCAGCTGTCCTTGGCTGTCGCGTCCGGCGATGGCCGAGCTGTCTGGCATTCCGCTGAGTCCGAAGTCTTCAAGGGTGTGAAACTGCACCATGAAGTTGCCGGTGATGAAGGCTCCCGTTTCGGGGTCTTTCACCCTTCCGAGGTATCCTTTTGTGTTTCTCGAGAACACCGAGTCGGCCATGATCGACCGTGTCGCTACGCTGAACGAGTCGGTCGATATCTTCAGGTTGTCCATACTGTCGGTGAGTGATGTTCCGATGGTGTCGGTCGTATCGTCGCAGGCTGTCATTGCCGTTGTCAGCAAGACGAGCGCTGCCATCCATTTGTGCTTCATTCTTGAAAAATCTTCTTTTTGTTGTTTCCGGCGCTCTTGTGTTCGTCGGCTCCTGACTGTTATGTTGCTACCCCTCCATGAGTGTGTCGTAGAAGGCGTCGAGCGCATCGCCGAGCTGGTCGTCGGCGGTGTGGGGCATGAAGGGCTTCTTCGTCTTCTGCACGTATCTCATCAGCTTGGGCTCTACGCCGTCGCCGCCTTCCACGATGCCGTCGCTATAGTCTACGGCGAGCTTCTCCAGCTCGATGAAGTCGAACTTCTTGTTGTATTTATCGAGCAGCTCGCTCTTGGCATCTCGGAAGTCTACGGCACGTTTGAAGTCGTCGCCGAGCTGTTTCTTCAGGTGGTTGGCAAAGAGTGATGTCACCACCTTGGTGTTGGCAAACGACGGTTCGTCCTGATAGGCCTTCTTGATGTAGAACGGGACGACGCTTGTCATCCATCCCTGGCAGTGGATGATGTCGGGCACCCAGCGCAGCTTCTTCACCGTCTCGAGCACGCCGCGTGCGAAGAAGATGGCGCGTTCGCCGTTGTCGTCGCATTCTATGCCCTTCTCGTCGAAGGCCATCTGCCGGTGGTTGAAGTAGTCGTCGTTGTCGATGAAGTACACCTGAATGCGTGTCTGCGGGATGGAGGCCACCTTGATGATGAGGGGGTGGTCTGTCTCGTCGATGATGAGCATCATGCGCGAGAGGCGTATCACTTCGTGCAACTGTCCCCTTCGCTCGTTGATGATGCCCCATTTGGGCATGAATGTCCGTATCTCGTAGCCTTTCTCCTGTACGACGTGCGGTACGTGTTTACCCAGCAGCGACATCTCGCTGTCAGGGACGTAAGGAACAATCTCCTGGTTGATGAATAAAACCTTCTTTGCCTTCATGTAGATTCTGAAATTATTGTGCAAAGGTACAAAAAAACGGGGAGATGACAAAATTGTTAGACAATTTTTAATTTTTATTGTCGAATCAACAGACTTTCGCCAGTTGTAGGAGTACAGGAGTTTCAGGAGTTCAGAAGTTCAGACAATACCTGCGTTCGGCTGAACAGGGGATTCAAAAGCTAATGTCTGAACTCCTGAAACTCCTGAACTCCTGAACTACAATGAAGACTGGGTAAATGCGAAGCATGAATTATGTTAAAGAACGTAATTATATTTCTGTATGTTGAAAAAAAGCTCTACCTTTGCAACGCAACAGCAGGGCTCGGCGTGTCGTGTCCCTACAGCAAACTCTTTTAACGGAAGTATAG